>NZ_VWWK01000115.1:0-23734 GCF_011753035.1 Burkholderia sp. Ax-1720
CGCCCAGCGCGCCGTGCCAGGCACGCGCACGGGCGGTGCCGGCCCACTGCACCACGGCAGCCGGCGTGGCGGCCGGGAGCGTGCCGAGCAGGCCGGCGGCGACGCGCTCGATGCGGCTCATGCCCATGTAGATCACCAGGGTGGTGCCGGCGGCCGCGAGCGCGGCCTAGTCGGGCTCGCCGTGGTCCTGCAGGTGCGCGGTGACGAAGGTCACGCCCTGACAGTGACGGCGATGCGTGAGCGAGACGCCCAGTTCGGCGGCCGCCGCGAAACCGGAGGAGATGCCGTTGACGATCTCGACCGGAACGCCGGCCGCGTGCAGGGCGGCCAGCTCCTCGCCGGCGCGGCCGAACAGCAGCGCGTCGCCGCCCTTGACGCGCACCACGTGCAGGCCGCGCAGCGCGTAGCGGCGCATCAGCTTCTCGATGAAGGCCTGCGGGGTGGAGCGGCAGCCGCCGCGCTTGCCGACGCGCACGATGCGCGCTTGCGGCGCGAGCTCGGCCACGGCGGGGTCGACCAGGTCGTCGAGCAGCACCACGTCGGCGGCGGCCAGGCGCCGGGCGGCGCGGATCGTCAGCAGCTCCGGATCGCCGGGGCCGGCGCCGAGCAGGGTGACCTTGCCAGTGGGGTTCGTCATTCTCGTCAGTTCCAGTGTGGCGCACGACGCGGCGCGCGCCGCCGGAACCGCACGACGCCGCGCGCCGGCCATGCGGCCGGGCGTTCGGGACGCCGTTGTCCGGATGGGCCGCCGCGATACGCCGCGCGGCCCGGTTCGTCTGTCTTGCGTGCGCCGACATCGTTGCCGGCACGTTTCCTTTATTGCAATAAGCGCGCCAGCTTCATTGCGGCGCGTCATGACGCGGCCGAGAGGCCGGCGCGACGCGGCAGGCAGGCGCGCGGCCGATGGTGCCGAGCGGCCGGCGGCGGCCGCCGGATCCCGGGGCGGCACCCGCTCGCGGTGCATGACGATCGCACGTCGGCAGTGCTGCGCCGCACCACAACTGTGCGGAACTGCGTCATCGCGTGACGCGCCGGGCCGGTGCAAGCGCTCGTGAAATCGCCGGAAAGCCAGGCCGGACGAGGAAAACCCTCATCTGGCACGACGCTTGCAAAGCATCGACCGGGCGCGTCAACGGCGACGTGCCCGGCAGCAACGAATACTGAGCGGCCCGGCAACGGGCTTTCTGGACAACGGCGTCCTGTGCATCCGGTCTCTCGACCGGGTTCGCAGGACGCCGTTTCGTTTTGGTAGACCCCACATGTCAAACAAGGCCACCCGCATCGATCTGTTCAGCTTCGGCACCGCGCCGATGCGTGCCTTCCACCTCACCTGGATGGCGTTCTTCGTCTGCTTCTTCGCGTGGTTCGCCTGCGCGCCGCTGATGCCGCTGATCGCCAGGCAGTTCCAGCTCAGCGCGGGCCAGGTGGCCGACATCAATATCGCCGCGGTGGCCGCCACCATCCTGGTGCGCCTGCTGGTGGGCCCGCTTTGCGACCGCTTCGGCCCGCGCCGCGTCTATACCGGCCTGCTGGTGCTCGGCGCGATCCCCGTGATCGCGATCGCCTTCGCGCACGACTACTGGAGCCTGTTGCTGTGCCGGCTCGGCATCGGCGCGGTCGGTGCCAGCTTCGTGATCACCCAGTACCACACCTCGGTGATGTTCGCGCCCAACGTGGTGGGCACCGCGAACGCGACCACCGCCGGCTGGGGCAATGCCGGCGCGGGCGCGGCCCAGGCGCTGATCCCGCTGTTCGTGTCGGCCGCGCTGCTGCTGGGCCTGGGCGACGGCTCGGCCTGGCGCGTCGCGCTGGTGGTGCCCGGCATCGCCATGCTGCTGATGGCGGTGGCGTACTGGCGCGGCACGCAGGACAGCCCGCGCGGCGATTTCGTGACGCTGCGCGCACGTGGCGAGACGGTCGAGAGCGGCAAGAAGGGCGGCTGGGCGAGCTTCGTTGCCGCGTCCCGGAACTACCGCGTCTGGATGCTGGCCATCACCTACGGCGCGTGCTTCGGGGTCGAGGTGTTCATCCACAACATCGCCTCGCTCTACTACGTGAACCACTTCCAGTTGTCGCTGCGCGACGCGGGCCTCGCGGCCGGCATCTTCGGCCTGCTGGCGCTGTTCGCGCGGGCGCTCGGCGGCTGGCTGTCGGATCGCATCGCCGCGCGCCGCGGTCTCGCGGTGCGCTCGATGCTGCTGGCGGTGCTGATCGCCGGCGAGGGGCTCGGCCTGCTGGCGTTCTCGCATGCGGGGGAGGTCGGCCTGGCGGTGCTGGCGATGGTCGCCTTCGGCCTGTTCACCCACATGGCCTGCGGCGCGACCTATGCGCTGGTGCCCTTCGTCGATCGCAACGCGCTGGGCGGGGTGGCCGGCATCGTCGGCGCGGGCGGCAACGTGGGGGCGGTGGCCGCCGGCTTCCTGATGAAGGGCGTGGGCGACGTGCAGGCCACGCTCACCCTGCTCGGCGGCGTGGTGCTGGTCACCTCGCTGTGCGCGATCGCGGTGCGCTTCAGCGCCGAGCACATGGCCCGCGAGGCCGCGCTGCGCGCCAGCGCGCTCGCCGCGAACGTCGTCAACTGATACCAGGCACACGGAGAAACCCACCATGAATCCTATCGTCGTCATCGGTCACGGGATGGTCGGCCACAAGCTGCTCGAATCGCTCGCCGCCTTGCCGGAGCAAGCCTCGCGCGTCATCGTGCTGTGCGAGGAACCGCGTCCCGCCTACGATCGCGTCCATCTTTCCGAATTCTTCGCCGGCAAGTCGGCCGAGGATCTCTCGCTGGTCGCGCCGGGCTTCTTCGAGGCGCATCCGCAATTCGAGCTGCGCCTGGGCACCGCCGCCGCCGCGATCGATCGCGCCGCGCGCACCGTCACGCTCGCCGACGGCGAGACCATCGCATACCACAAGCTGGTGTTCGCCACCGGCTCCTCGCCCTTCGTGCCGCCCGTGCCGGGCCGCGATCGCGAGGATTGCTTCGTCTACCGGACCATCGAGGACCTGGTCGCGATGCAGGCCTGCGGGGCGCGCGCCAGCTCGGGCGTGGTGGTGGGCGGCGGCCTGCTCGGCCTCGAATGCGCCAAGGCGCTGCGCGACATGGGCCTCGACACGCACGTGGTGGAGTTCGCGCCGCGCCTGATGGCGGTGCAGGTCGACGAGGGTGGCGGCAGCATGCTGCGCGGCCGGATCGAGGCGCTCGGCGTGCAGGTGCATACCGGCCGGAACACGCTGGAGATCGTCGACGGCGAGGCCGGCACGCATCGCATGCGCTTCGCCGACGGCAGCCATCTGGACACCGACATGATCGTGTTCTCGGCCGGCATCCGCCCGCGCGACCAGCTTGCGCGCGACTGCGGCCTGGAGATCGGCCCGCGCGGCGGGATCGCGATCGACAGCGCCTGCCGCACCAGCGATGCCGACATCTACGCGATCGGCGAATGCGCGGCCTGGAACGGCCAGACCTTCGGCCTGGTGGCGCCGGGTTACGACATGGCGCGGGTGGTCGCGCAGCAACTGGCGGGCGGCGACGCCGTGTTCGCCGGCGCCGACCTGAGCACCAAGCTCAAGCTGATGGGCGTGGACGTGGCCAGCATCGGCGACGCGCACGCGAAGAGCGCGGGCTGCCGCGTGGTGCAGTACGCGGACGGGCGTCGCGAGGTCTACAAGAAGCTGGTCACCTCGGCCGACGGCAAGCAACTGCTCGGCGCGGTGCTGGTGGGCGACGCGGCCGAATACGGCACGCTGCTGCAGATGATGCTGAACTGCATCGAGCTGCCGGCCGAGCCCGAGGCGCTGATCCTGCCGCAGTCGGACGGCGCCGCCAAGCCGGGCCTGGGCGTCGACGCGCTGCCGGACACCGCGCAGATCTGCTCCTGCAACAACGTCTCGAAGGGCCAGCTCTGCGAGGCGGTGGCCAATGGCGCGACCTCGATCGGCTCACTGAAGTCCTGCACCGGCGCCGGCACCTCCTGCGGCGGCTGCGTGCCGCTGGTCACCCAGGTGATGAAGGCCGAGATGAAGAAGCAGGGCCTGGCCGTCAACAATCACCTCTGCGAGCACTTCGCCTACTCGCGCCAGGAGCTCTACCACCTGGTGCGCGTGGAGGGCATCCGCAGCTTCGGCGAGCTGCTGGCGAAGTACGGCAAGGGGCTCGGCTGCGATATCTGCAAGCCCACTGCGGCCTCGATCCTGGCCTCCTGCTGGAACGAGTTCGTGCTCAAGCGCGAGCACGCGAGCCTGCAGGATTCGAACGACTACTACCTGGCCAACATCCAGCGCGACGGCACCTATTCGGTGGTGCCGCGCATGCCGGGCGGCGAGGTCACGCCGGAAGGCCTGATCGCGGTCGGCCAGGTGGCGAAGAAATACGGCCTCTATACCAAGATCACCGGCGGCCAGCGCGTCGACCTGTTCGGCGCGCGCGTCGAGCAATTGCCGCTGATCTGGGAGGAGCTGATCGTGGCCGGTTTCGAGTCGGGCCATGCCTACGGCAAGTCGCTGCGCACCGTGAAGTCCTGCGTGGGCTCGACCTGGTGCCGCTACGGCGTGGGCGATTCGGTCGGCCTCGCGATCGACCTGGAGAACCGCTACAAGGGCCTGCGCGCGCCGCACAAGATCAAGTTCGGCGTGTCGGGCTGCACCCGCGAATGCGCCGAGGCGCAGGGCAAGGATGTCGGCGTGATCGCCACCGAGAAGGGCTGGAACCTCTATGTCTGCGGCAACGGCGGGATGAAGCCGCGCCACGCCGAGCTGCTGGCTTCCGACCTCGATCGCGAGACCCTGATCCGCTACGTCGACCGCTTCCTGATGTTCTACATCCGCACCGCGGATCGCCTGCAGCGCACCAGCACCTGGCGCGACAACCTCGAGGGCGGGCTCGACTACCTGATCGACGTGGTGGTCAACGACCGGCTCGGCCTCGCCGAGGAACTCGAGGCGCAGATGGCGCACGTGGTCGAGACCTACGAATGCGAGTGGAAGAAGGCCGTCAGCGACCCGGCCACGCGCCGCCGCTTCCGCCATTTCGTCAACAGCGAGGCGGCCGACACCACCATCGCCTTCGTCGAGGAACGCGGCCAGATCCGGCCGGCGACGCCCGAGGAACGCGCCGAGGCGCCGGCCGCCACCGAAGCCTTGACGGCCTGAGTGCCGCCCACTCATCACGAATTCCGGAGAACCCTGATGCAAGCACCATCGACCGTTTCGTCCACCTCGTCCGCCTCGCCCGCCTCGAGCTGGACGCCCGTTTGCCAACTGAACGACATCGTGCCGAACACGGGCGTCTGCGCGCTCGTCAACGGCGGCCAGGTCGCCGTCTTCCGCGTCGAGGCCGGCGACGGCGCCAGCGACATCTACGCGATCGACAACATCGACCCGCATTCGCGCGCCGCGGTGCTCTCGCGCGGCCTGGTCGGCAGCCTCGGCGAGCGCGTGGTGGTGGCCTCGCCGCTGTTCAAGCAGCACTTCGACCTGCGCACCGGCGAGTGCGTGGAGGCGCCCGAGAAGTCGGTCGGCGTCTATGCCTCGCGCATCGAGGACGGGCTGGTCTGGGTCGGCACGGCCTGAGCGGCGGCACGAGACTGAACGGATCGGCAGGGAACCGGCGGGCGAACACGGAGCAGGCATGGCGAGCACGAGCGTGAAGACGGTGTGTCCTTACTGCGGCGTCGGCTGCGGGATGGTGCTGCATGTCGAGGACGGCGAGGTGGTCAAGGTATCGGGCGATACCGAGCACCCGTCGAACTTCGGCCGGCTCTGCACCAAGGGCTCGTCGGCGCACGTCGCGCTGCGTCATGCCGGGCGGCTGGAAACGGCCTACCTGCGCGACGCGCGCGAGCGCGATCCGGTGCCGCTGGCGGTGGACGAGGCGATCGTCGAGACCGCGCGCCGGCTGCGCGAGGTGCTCGACACGCACGGGCCCGATGCGCTGTCCTTCTACGTATCGGGGCAGATGTCGATCGAGGCGCAATACCTCGTCAACAAGCTCGCCAAGGGCTACATCCGCACCTCGCACGTCGAGTCGAACTCGCGGCTCTGCATGGCCAGCGCCGGCAGCGGCTACAAGCTCTCGCTCGGCGCCGACGGGCCGCCCGGCTCGTACCAGGATTTCGACCGCGCCAAGCTGTTCTTCGTGATCGGCGCGAACATGGCCGACTGCCACCCGATCCTGTTCCTGCGCATGATGGATCGCGTAAAGGCGGGCGCCAGGCTGATCGTGGTGGACCCGCGCCGCAACACCACCGCCGACAAGGCCTCGCTGTTCCTGCAGATCAAGCCCGGTACCGACCTCGCCCTGCTCAACGGGCTGCTGCATCTGCTGCACGCCGAAGGCCATGCCGACGCGGCTTTCATCGAGGCCCATACCGAAGGCTGGGAGGCGATGCCGGCCTTCCTGGCCGACTACACGCCCGACAAGGTGGCCGCCATCACCGGCCTGGCCGAGGCCGACATCCGCCGCGCCGCGAGCATGATCGGCGAGGCGCGCGACTGGATGAGCTGCTGGACCATGGGCCTGAACCAGAGCACGCGCGGCACCTGGCATACCAATGCGATCTGCAACCTGCACCTGGCCACCGGCGCGATCTGCCGGCCCGGCAGCGGGCCGTTCTCGCTGACCGGGCAGCCCAACGCGATGGGCGGGCGCGAGATGGGCTACATGGGCCCGGGCCTGCCGGGCCAGCGCAGCCTGCTCGACGACGAGGACCGCCGCTTCGTGGAGGAGGTCTGGCGCCTGCCGGCCGGCACGCTGCGTCGCGACGGCGGCGGGGGCGGCACCATCGACATGTTCGAGAAGATGGCCGCGGGCGAGATCAAGGCCTGCTGGATCATCTGCACCAACCCGGTGGCGACCGTGGCCAACCGCGCCAAGGCGATCGCCGGCTTGCAGGCGGCCGAGCTGGTGATCGCGCAGGATGCCTTCCTCGACACCGAGACCAATCGCTATGCCGACATCCTGCTGCCGGGCGCGCTGTGGGCCGAGGCCGAGGGCGTGATGATCAACTCGGAGCGCAACCTGACGCTGACGCGGCAGGCCATCGAGCCGCCCGGCGAGGCGCGCGCCGACTGGGCAATGGTGGCGGCGGTGGCGCGCGAGATGGGGTTTCGCGAGGCCTTCGACTACGACTCGGCAGAACAGGTGTTCGACGAGATCGTGCGCTTCTCGAACCCGAGGACGGGCTACGACCTGCGCGGCGCGAGCCATCGCGCCTTGCGCGCGACGCCGCTGCAATGGCCCTGTCCGCCCGACGATGCGAACGACCGCCACCCGCTGCGCTACCTCAACGACGGCGTGAGCCAGCCGCTGCGCGTGGCCGGGGACGGCAGCGTGCCGGCCCTGGTGTTCCCGACGCCGTCCGGCCGCGCGCGTTTCCTCGCGCGCCCTCATGCCGAGGCGACGGACCTGCCCTGTGCCGAATTCCCGATCGTGCTCAACACCGGGCGCCTGCAGCACCAGTGGCACACCATGACCAAGACCGGCAAGGTGGCGATGCTCAACAAGCTGAACCCCAAGCCCTTCGTCGAGGTGCATCCCGAGGACGCGGCCGCGCTCGGCATCGCCGCCAACGACAGCGTCGAGCTGCGTTCGCGGCGCGGGCGTGCGGTGCTGCCGGCGGTGGTGACCGACCGCGTGCAGCCGGGCGCCGCCTTCGCGCCGATGCACTGGAACGACGTGTATGGCGACGATCTCTGCGTCAATGCCCTGACCAGCGACGCCGTCGATCCGATCTCGCTGCAACCCGAACTGAAATTCTGCGCGGTGTCGCTGACGCGGGTTGCGTCCGCGGCCGCCGTCGCGCCGGCGCAAGCCGCCGGCGCGGCCCCTGAATCGAACCCGCAGGCCGCCGCTCCGATCGCGGCGGCCGCGCACCAGGAATCGACCATGTCCGCAGCTCTCGACACCTTCGCGGCCGCGCTCGGCCTGCAGGATCTCGCCGCGCCGCGCCTGAGCGATGCCGAACGCGTCTATCTCGCCGGCTTTCTCAACGGCCTGCGCGCCGCGCCCGCCGACGGCGTGCCGGTGCTGCCGGGCAACGCGCCTTGCGCGCCGGCCACGCGCCTGTGGCTCGACGGCATGCTGGCCGGGCTCTACAGCCGCGCGCCGCGCGCCGAGTTGCCGGCCGTGCCCGGTGCCGGTTTGCCGATCCCGGGCGCGGGCGGCGCGATCGAGGCGCAGGATGCCGCGGCCGGCGTGCGGATCGTCCATGCGCGGCCGAAGGTGGTGCTGCTCTGGGCCTCGCAGACCGGCAACATCGAATCGCTGACCGAGCTCTACGCCACGCTGCTGATGAACTCGGGTTTCGAGATTCGCGTGGCCTGCATGGCCGATGCCACGCCCGCCGTGTTCGCGAACGCGCAATACGCGCTGCTGATGACGAGCACCTTCGGCGACGGCGACGCGCCGGACAACGGCGCCGCGTTCTGGGACGCGCTCGCGGCCGAGGGCGCAGCGCGCGTCGAGGGCCTGCGCTACGCGGTGCTGGCCTTCGGCGACCGCAACTACGACGCGTTCTGCGGCCACGGCCGCCGGCTCGACGCGCGGCTGGCCGAGTTGGGCGGCGAGCGTCTGGGCGAGCGCGTCGATTGCGACGTCGAATTCCAGCCCGCCGCCGATAGCTGGCTGGAGCGCGTGATCGCGCGCATCAAGGCGGTCGACGCGGCGCTGCACGCGGTGCCCGACGGCGGCGCGATTCCCTCGCTGCTGCCCACCAAGGCGCGGCCGGCGGCCTCGAAGCTGGTGGCCAACCTGAAGCTGAACCAGCCCGGCGCGGCCAAGGACACGCGCTACCTGTCGCTGTCGACCGAGGGCACCGCGCTCGAATACGAGGCGGGCGACGCGCTCGGCATCTGGCCGACCAACTGCCCGTCGGTGGTCGACGAGCTGCTGGGCCTGACCAGGCTATCGGGCGACACGCCCGTGACGGTGAGCGGCGTCGGCGACGTGCGGCTGGCCGATGCGCTGGGCCGGCATCTCGACATTACCCGCCCGCATCCCGATGCGCTCGCGCTGATCGCCGAGCGCAGCAGCAACGGCGCGCTGAAGTCGCTGCTGTCGGACGAGCGCAAGGGCGATCTCAAGAACTGGTTGTGGGGGCAACAACTGGCCGACGTGCTGCACGAATTCCCGGTCGATCTGTCGGCGGCCGAGCTGGTCGGCATGCTCAAGCGGATCCAGCCGCGCCTGTATTCGATCGCGTCGAGCCCGGCCGCGCATCGCGACGAGGTGCACCTGACCGTCTCGGCGGTGCGCTACAGCAACGGGCGGCGCGATCGCAAGGGCGTGGCCTCGACCTTCCTGGCCGATCGTGCCGGCGACGGCGGCGTGCCGGTGTTCGTGCAGAAGTCCGCGCACTTCCGGCCGCCCGCGAGCGGCGAGGTGCCGATCGTGATGGTCGGGCCCGGCACCGGCATCGCGCCGTTCCGCGGCTTCCTGCACGAGCGCCGCGCGCGCGGCGCGAGCGGGCGGAACTGGCTGTTCTTTGGCGAGCAGCATGCGGCCACCGATTTCTACTACCGGGACGAGCTGGCCGCGATGCGCGAGGACGGCCTGCTCACGCACCTGGACCTGGCCTTCTCGCGCGACCAGGAAAGCAAGGTCTACGTGCAGGACCGCATGCGCGAGCGCGGCGCCGAGCTGTGGTCCTGGCTGGAGGCCGGCGCGCATTTCTACGTCTGCGGGGATGCCTCGCGGATGGCCAAGGATGTCGACCTGGCGCTGAAGGACGTGGTCGCCGCGCATGGCGGCATGGACGAGGCGAGGGCGGGGGAGTATGTGGCGCGGATGTCGAAGGAGCGGCGGTATCTGCGGGATGTGTATTGAGCGGAACCGGCCGGCGCGATGCCGGCCGGTTCGGCGCGCCGCTGCCACGCGGCGCCGAATGCCTGGGCGGTTCGCCGCGATGCCGGTCGGGCAGCGTGGCGAAGCGCATCGTCACCCCGTCAGGGCGTGATCGTATCCCCCAGCACCACCCCCTCGCGACGCGGATCGGTGCCGCCTTGCAGCAGGTTCGTGCCGTTGCGCTGGATGCGCAGCACGGTGTTCACGCCGCTGGCCTGTGCCGAGGTCGAGACGGTGTGGCCGAGCGCCTTGAGCCCTGCGATCAGCGGATCGTTCGCGCCGTTGTTGCTGGTGTCGACGTTCGGATGCTCGCCGCCGATCGTGGTGGTCGGGCTGTTGCTGGCGCCGAAGTCGATCAGCCCGGCCGATTGCTGCGCGTCGAGCCCCCAGTCGAGCGTGCCGACCAGCGTCTTCAGCACGTATTGCGGGATCGTGCCGCCGCCGGGCGAGCCGGTCGCCATCACGAAATCGCCCTTCGAGCCGTCCGCCGCGACCTTGAACACGATGGTCGGCGCCATCGAGCTGCGCGGCCGCTTGCCCGGCTGCACGCGATTCGCGACCAGCGCGCCGGTGCCGTCGGTGGGCGCCGCCGAGAAGTCGGTCAGCTGGTTGTTGAGCAGGAAGCCGTGCGTCATGTGGAACGAACCCATGCTCGACTCCACCGTGGTGGTCGCGCTCAGCACGTTGCCGTCGCCGTCGACGATGGTGAACTGGTTGGTGCCGTGCTCGATCAGGGTGGTATCGACGCCGAGCGGAATCGCGCCGAGATCGCCGGGCTGCGCCGTGCCCATGCTCCTGGTGGTGCTGATCAGGGCCGCCCGCTGCTTCAGGTAGGGCTTGTTCAGCATGGTGTCGGCGCTGCCGCCGGGCAGCGGGATGAAGTCCGTGTCGGCCACGTACTTGTCGCGGTCGGCATAGGCCAGGCGCTCGGCCTCGGTGATCAGGTGCACGCCCTGCACGCTCGGCTTGCCGCCTTCGAGGTCGATCGCCGCCGGGCCCATCGACTTCAGGTCGAAGTTCTCCAGGATGCCGAGCGCCGAGGCCACCGCGATCCCGCCCGACGACGGCGGCGGCATCCCGCAGACCCAGTAGCTGCCGCGATAGGTGGTGCAGATCGCGTCGCGGCGCTTGGCCTGGTAGGCCGCGAGGTCGGCCAGGGTGGTCTTGCCCGGGGTGATCTTCGAGCCGTCGGCAGCCGTGGTGGTGGCGATCTTGGCGACGATGTCCTGTGCGATCGCACCCGTGTAGAGCGCATTCGCGCCGTTCTGTGCCATCTGCGTCAGCGCATCGGCATAGGCGGGATTCTTCAGCACGGTGCCGAGCGCCTTCGGCGAGCCGTCGGCGTTGAAGAAGTAGGCGGTGGCCTCGGCGTCGCGCTTCAGGCTCGCGGCGTTCGAGGAGATCGCGGCCGCCAGCCGGCCGCCGATCGGGAAGCCGTTGCTGGCCAGCGAGATCGCATCGCCGAACAGGTCGCGCCACGGCAGCTTGCCGTGGTCGCGCTGCAGCAGCTCGATCAGGCGCGGCACGCCGATGGTGCCGATCGAACGCCCGCTCGCGCGCGCGCTCGGCACCGGCGCGGACTGGTCGCTGGTGTCGTCGACATAGCGCAGGTAGTTCTCGGTGGCGGCCGCCGGTGCCGTCTCGCGGCCGTCGTAGGCCTGCAGCGTCTTGTTGCGCGCATCGAAGTACAGCAGCACGCCGCCCGAGCCGAGCCCGGTCGCCTCGGGCACGGTCAGGCCGAGCACGGCCTGCACGGCCACCGCCGCGTCGGCGGCGGTGCCGCCCTTGCGCAGCACCGCGCAACCGGCCGCGCTCGCGTAGGCGTTCGAGGTGGCCACCAGGTAGCTTTTCGCGGTGATCGGCTTGAGGCCCTTGCGATAACCGGAAGCGGGCTCGGGCAGGGACGGGTCGCCGGGCTGGCTCGAACCGACCACGGCGGTCGAGCCGCTGCTGTCGATCGCCAGGCAGGTGGAATCGGTGGTGGCGGGCGGGGTGGAGGCGGCGGGGGCGGATGTTTCGGTGTCGCCACCGCATGCCCCCATCAACGTGGCCGCGAGCACCGCGGAAACGTAGGGCAGGAGTCTGGGCTTGTTCATCGGATCGCGAGAGGGATTTGTTTTGTGAATTGGCGCCGCGCGTCGTCTCATGCGGCAAAACGCGCCGATCGATAGTTGCCGAAAATATTTCAATTGGCAATCGGAAGTATTTCCAGTCCACAACGCCTGCTTACGGCTGAGACACAATCCCGGTGGGGCTCGGCGCGGCATGAAGCATTCGGAAGCGGCTCGGAAGCAATCCATTTCGCGTCGTGTTGCATGCCGTTGGCGCCCGGATACCGAGCGAATCCGGCAATGCAGTTTTGCAGCACGGCGCCTCTATGCCGGCGGCGCCCTGGGCGATACTGCGCGCCGTGTCCTGCCCTCGGCCTGCCGCCGCAAGCCGCCAGGCCACGCGCCGCTTCCGAGACACCCCCGCCGCGGCGCCGCTCGACGCGATACCAACAGACCCGTTCGATTTCCGCCATGCCCACATCCCGAATCCTTGCCGAATCCCTGCGCTCCCTGATCCGCACCGCCGACGAAGCCGCCGCGCTGATCGCGCCGAACATGACGGTCGCGATGAGCGGCTTCACCGGCTCCGGCTACCCGAAGGCCGTGCCCGCCGCGCTGGCGACGCGCATCTCGGCCGCGCATGCGCGCGGCGAGGACTTCCGGATCAACGTGCTGACCGGCGCCTCGACGGCGCCCGAACTCGATGGCGCGCTGGCCAAGGCGGACGGCATCTCGATGCGCCTGCCGTATCAATCGGATCCGATCCTGCGCGAGAAGATCAATGCCGGCGAACTCGACTACCAGGACATCCACCTGAGCCATGTCGCGCAATACGCCTGGTTCGGGCTGTTCGGCGACCTGGACGTGGCGGTGGTGGAAGTGGCCGGCATTCGCGAGGACGGGCTGCTGATTCCCTCGGCTTCGGTGGGCAACAACAAGACCTGGCTCGACCAGGCCAAGAAGGTGATCCTCGAGGTGAATACGCGGCAGCCGCTCGGCCTCGACGGCATGCACGACATCTACTACGGCACCGCGCTGCCGCCGCATCGCAAGCCGATCCCGCTGGTGGCCGCCGACGACCGGATCGGCGAACCCTACCTGCGCTGCCCGGCCGAGAAGATCATCGCGATCGTCGAGACCGACGCGCCCGATCGCAGCAATGCCTTCAACGCGCCGGACGCCACCTCCAAGCAGATCGCGGCCCACCTGATCGACTTCCTGCGCCACGAGATCGGCCGCGGCCGCCTGCCGGCGAACCTGCTGCCGCTGCAATCGGGCGTGGGCAACATCACCAACGCGGTGCTGGCGGGGCTCGGCGAGGGCGGCTTCACGAACCTGAGCGCCTACACGGAAGTGATCCAGGACGGCATGCTCGACCTGCTCGCCAACGGCACGCTGAGCTTCGCCTCGGCCACCGCGCTGTCGCTGAGCCCCGAGGCGGTGAAGCGCTTCGCCGACGACATCGCGCTGTTCCGCTCGAAGATCCTGCTGCGCCCGCAGGAGATCAGCAACCACCCGGAGCTGGTGCGCCGGCTCGGCTGCATCGCGATGAACGGCATGATCGAGGCCGACATCTACGGCAACGTGAACTCGACGCACGTGATGGGCACGAAGATCCAGAACGGCATCGGCGGCTCGGGCGACTTCGCGCGCAACGGCTACCTGTCCTGCTTCATGTCGGCGAGTACCGCGAAGGGCGGCACGATTTCGCGGATCGTGCCGATGGCCAGCCATGTCGACCACACCGAGCACGACGTGGGCGTGGTGGTGACCGAACAGGGCCTGGCGGACTTGCGCGGGCTGTCGCCGCGCCAGCGTGCGCGCAAGATCATCGATACCTGTGCGCATCCGGACTTCCGCCCGATGCTGGCCGACTACTTCGAGCGCGCGAGCCGCGAGAGCTTCGGCAAGCAGACGCCGCATCTGCTGGGCGAGGCGCTGTCCTGGCACGAGCGTTTCGTGCGCACGGGCAGCATGAAGCCCTGAGCCCCTGAAACGCGGTAGACATGGCGAGCGGTGCAAGGCCGCTCGCCCGATTCAGGCATGTTCCCGCGAGCGGCGCCGCAAACCCCGGCCGCCGCGCGAAGCGCGAAACCGGCGTATCCCTTCATGCCGGCCTTTCCCCGCCGTTCATTCTCAGGCCGCGCCGGCGAGCGGCTCCGCCAGATCCACCTCGGCCCCGATGCGCGTGGCGTCGCGATAGGACGTTGCGTGCCGCGCATGACGCTTCGGTGCGCCGAGCGTGAAGGCACGGCGGCGCGACGCCTCGCCCGAACGGGAGGCCAGCGTGGTGGCAATGGAGACGCGCCAGCCGGCGCAAGGCTCAGCGGGCCGCATGACTGGCGAGATGCTGACGGATCAGCGCGAGGTAGTGATCGCCGACGGAGTGATCGGTGGCGGCGCGGCGTACCGGACGCTGGATCGTGAGCGGCGGCCGCAGCCCGAGATAGCGGCACAGCGCCGAGACATAGGGCTTGCGCGTGCGCCCGAGCTGATGCAGCGCCCGCGCGACGCGGATATCACCGGCCTGGCTGCGCAGCCAGGCGAAGACCTGGCGGTCGGTGTCGTTGACAAGTCGTACGCGATGTTCCATGGCTCACCTCGATACTGGTTATCAATACAGTGCTGTAAATATATCCAGTATTTTGGGCGCGCACAATCGAAACAAACGGGGCCGGACAGTTCCGGCCGAACGGCCTGTCCAGGGCCCGTCACGGGCTGCCCCGAAGGCGCCGAAAGCCGCGCCGGCCGGCGCGGAAACCCGCTTGCGGCGCGTCGGCGCGGTTGCCATTTCGGTGCCCAGCTAATATCATTCGCGAGTTGCAAATAAGAATCATTATCGCGGTGGTGCGTCCGGGCCGGGCATTCCACGAGCGGATTCGGCCGGCAGTCGAGAGCGCTTCCCAATCCGGCCGGCGCCAGGAAGGGCAGCCCGGCGGTTCGCGCGGCCGCGGGATCGCGTTACGCTACGCGCCATGGCAGTCGCCCGAGCCGGGCCCCGGCCCACGCAAGGCATCACCAGAACACACCATGAACTCGAGGAAACACGGATGACTCGCGACCAGCGCGACACCCAGCGCGCGAACTACGGCGGCACGCTGATCCAACTGCTGCGGCCGTTCCTGCCGATCACGCTGATCGCGACCCTGCTCGGCATCGCGGGCGGCCTCTGCACCGCCTGGCTGCTGTCGGTGATCAATACCAGCCTGCATGCGCCCGAGGGCATCGGCACGAAGACGGCCGTCACCTTCGTCGCGCTCTGCCTCGTCACGCTGTTCTGCAGCGCCGTCGCCGGGATCGGCAACAGCGTCACGGGCCAGCGCATCATCGCCGCGCTGCGCAAGGACATTTCCGCGCGCATCGTCTGCGCCCCGGTGGCCGCGCTCGAACGCTACAAGACGCACCGCCTGCTCTCGACGCTGAACAGCGACGTCGAGACCGTCAGCGCCTTCACCTTCAGCTTCCCGAACTTCGCCGTCGCGGCGGCCGTCGCGGCCGGCTGCGTGGCCTACATGCTGGTGCTCTCGCCGGTGCTGTTCCTGATCGCGCTGGTGGCGATCATCGTCGGCGCGCTGATCAACCAGTACGCGAGCCTCAAGTGGGGGCAGTACTACCGCGGCGTGCGCGGCGCGCAGGACGACCTGCAGAAGCAGTACCGCGCGATCACCGAAGGCGCCAAGGAACTGCGCATCAACCGCGACCGGCGTCAGCGCGTGTTCGGCGTGCGCCTGGCGGGCGCGGCCGACCAGGTGGCCGACCTGAAGATCAAGGCGATGCGCCTCTATTACGGCGCGAGCGCCTCGGTCACCACGCTGTTCTTCATCGTGATCGGCGTGCTGCTCCTGCTGCAGCAGCGCCTGGGCGTGTCGCCCGAGGTGGTCAGCGGTTTCGTGATCGTGCTGCTCTACGTGCGCGGCCCGGTCGAGACCATCGCCAGCAGCCTGCCGGCGCTGAGCCAGGCGCGCATCTCGTTCCAGCGGATCGCCGAGCTGACCGAGCAGTTCACCAACCGCGAGGCGCGCCTGCTCGACGGCGAGGCGCCGGCGCCGCTGGCCGAACTGCGCGAGATCGAGCTGCGCCACGCGTCCTGGGAATTCCCGGCGGTGGGTGAGCAGCCGCCGTTCCGCCTCGGCCCGATCGACCTGCGCATCGAGCGCGGCGAGATGCTGTTCGTGATCGGCGAGAACGGCAGCGGCAAGACCACCCTGATCAAGCTGCTGCTCGGGCTCTACGAGGCCGGGCAGGGCGAGCTGCTGTTCAACGGCGAGCCGGTGCCGGCCGAGCGCATGGACGCTTACCGGCAGCTGTATTCGGCGGTGTTCGCCGACTATCACCTGTTCGAGGACCTGGTGGTGCACGATCCGGCGCTCATCGCGCGTGCGCAGGCCTATCTGGAGCAACTGGAGATCGCGCACAAGGTGAAGATCGAGGACGGCGTGTTCTCGACCATCGATCTATCCACCGGGCAGCGCAAGCGCCTGGCCCTGGTGCACGCGATGCTCGAGCAGCGCCCGATCATGATGTTCGACGAATGGGCGGCCGACCAGGATCCGACCTTCCGCCGCGTGTTCTACACCGTGTTCCTGCCGGAGCTGAAGCGCCAGGGCAAGACCCTGATCGTGGTCTCGCACGACGATCGCTACTTCCACGTGGCCGATCGCGTGATCCGCATCGAGCGCGGCCAGATCATCCAGACCGCGCGCGGCGATGCCTTCACCTACGAGGATCGCGGCAGCACGCGCCTGGAGGACCTGGCCGCCACTCACGACAGCGCCCGCACGCATTGACGCCGGGCGCGATGCCCGGGCCGCCGGGCGGCCCGGGTTCATCAAATCTGATCGATCTCAGATCGACGAACGACCGAGCCACTCGCGCACGTGATCGGCGCGCGAGGGACGCGGCGGCGGCGCATCCTGCGACACCGGCGTGCCGACCAGCAGGAAGCCGAGCAGGCGATCGCCGGGCTCGAAATCGAGCGCGGCGGGCAGCTTCGGATCGTAGCTGTCGTCGCCGGTGATCCAGAACGCGCCGTAGCCGAGCGCATGGATCGTGTTCAGCATGTTCATCGTCGCGGCGCCCGTCGAGAGCAGTTGCTCGACCTCGGGGATGCCGCCGTCCTCGCGGATCGCGGCCGCCACGGCGATGATCAGCGGCGTCGAGCGGGCCGTGTCGCCGCGCGATTCGAGTTCGTCGCGCGTGAGTTGCGGCTCGCGCGCGGCGGCCAGCTCGACCAGCACCTCGGCCAGCTCGGCGCGGGCCTCGTCGCGGATCAGCGCGAAGCGCCAGGGGCGCAGTTGCGCATGGTCGGGCGCGCGCATCGCGGCGTCGAAGATCAGCTCGATCTCCTCGTCGCGCGGTGCCGGCTCGGCGAGCTGGAAATGCGATTGTCGCGACAGCAGGATGTCGACGAGCGCGCGGCCGGCCGGGGCGGCGGCATGGGCGAGGGTGGCGGGACTGGCTTGCGTCATGGTCGGAGTGCTCCGTTGTTCGAGGTCGCAATATGATGCGCAACTGTCACAATTTATGCAAATGATTCTCATTTGCATTTTTGTCGGTTATCGTAATACCCATGCGCGGCGAGGGCTTGCCGTGCAGCCGTGCCGGTGTGGTGCCTTCGGGCCGCGCCGGATTTTCCCGGACCACGGATTTCGCCGAAGCCGCCGCGCCGATGCGCGCGGCGGCTGGCCCGGCAAGTCCGCTCTTCGACGATTCATCCATGCCGATGCCGGTACTCGAACAATTGCAGGGAGCGGGGCTGCGGGCGACCTTGCCTCGCGTGAAGGTGCTGGAGTTCTTCGCGGCGGCGGGCCCGCGCCACGTCAGCGCCGAAGATGTGTTTCGCCACCTGATGGCCGAGAAGATCGACATCGGCCTCGCCACGGTGTATCGCGTGCTGTCGCAATTCGTCGAGGCGGGCATCCTGACCAGCGGCACGCTCGACGGCAACCGGCACGTCTTCGAGCTCAACGACGGCAAGCGCCACGATCACATCATCTGCCTGAGCTGCGGCAAGGTGGACGAGTTCTCGGACCCGCTGATCGACGGCCGCGAGAAGGCCGCGGCCGATGCGCTGGGCTACCTGCTGACCGGTCACCATCTCGTGCTGCACGGCTACTGCGCCGATTGCCGGCCGAAGCAGCGGCCGGCGCCCGGCGAGGCTGCGCTGGCCGGCGCGGCCGGGCACGAGGACCGGCAGGGCGCGGGCTGAACGGCCCGCTCGCGGCCGGCCGGCGCGGGAAGGATGATCCTGCAGGAGTCTCGCGGATCATTTCGGAATCGAGCATGATCGTTGTGCCTGCAACGATATATCATGCGGGTCGATTCATCGCGTGGCGGGATTCGCGGCAGCCGTCACCGATGTTCAATCGCGTCATCGCACGCGTCTCATAACAACAAATCAATAGTCCGACTGGGGATAGGGCGAAGCCTGCCTGCCAAGCGCGGGCGCTTCGCATTCGACATCACCGGCCGCGCGCGAGGGCTCGCTCGCGGCATGGCATTACGGATTGAATCAGCATGTTCCTATCAGTTTCAACGAAGCGGCGCGGCGCGATTGGCCGATCCGGCCGGCTGCTTCGTCATGGCCTGGCCGCGCTGTCGCTGTTGGCGGGGCTCGCGGGCGTGGCCGCGATTGCCGGCTGCGCCGGCTCGGCACCGGCGCCCGGCATGGCCCGGATCGAGACCGGCGGCGGCGACACGGTGCTGATCCGGCGCACCGCCGACGGCATCCCGCACATCGAGGCCGGCGATTGGGAGGCGCTCGGTTACGGCTACGGCTATGCGCAGGCCAGCGACAACCTCTGCACCATGGCCGAGGCCTTCGTCACTTATCGCGGCGATCGTTCGCGCTATTTCGGCGCCCAGGGCAAGCCCGCGGCACGCTCGACGCTGGGCGAGCCGACCAACCTCGATTCCGATTTCTTCTTCCGCCTGGCCGATTCGGCGGGCAGCATCGAGCACTATCGCGACAGCCAGTCCGAGCGGTTCCGCCAGCTCGTGCGCGGTTTCGCGGCCGGCTACGACCGTTACCTCGGCGAGCTTCGCGCGGGCGGCGCGCCGGGGCGCCACCTGGCCTGTCGCGCGGCGCCCTGGCTGGCGGACATCTCCGATGCGGATATCTACCGGCGCCTGAACGCGGCCAACCTGGCCGGCGGCGAGGCGCGCTTCGTCGAGGCGATCGCCAACGCGCATCCGCCGGCGGCCGCCCAGGCGGCTTCACCGAGCGCGCGGCAGCCCGCCTCTCGACCGGTCCCGCAGCCCGCTTCGCCGGCCGCCTCGCAGCCTGCTCTGCAACCCGCCCCGCATGTCGCCCGCGATACCGCCCGCGATACCGCCGCGCTCGCGCTGGCCGGGCTCGACCCGAACCAGCTGCATGTCGGCGGCCATTACGGCATCGGCAGCAACGGCATGGCCTTCGGCCGCGACGCGACGGGCGGCGAGCCGATCCTGTTCGGCAATCCGCATTGGTTCTGGAGCGGCCCGGACCGCTTCTACCAGGCGCAGCTGACGATCCCGGGCCAGCTCGATGTCAGCGGCGCATCCTTCCTGGGCGTGCCCGTGATCATGATCGGCTTCAACGACGAGGTGGCCTGGACCCACACGGTATCGAGCGCGCGTCGCTTCGGCGTGTTCCAGCTCCGGCTCGCCGACGACGATCCCACCCAGTACCTGATCGACGGCCGGCGCGTCGCGATGCGGCCCGTCACGCTGACGGTGCCGGTGCGGCAGCCCGACGGCACGCTGGGCGGGGTGACGCGCACGCTCTACACCACCGAATACGGGCCGGTGGTCGACCTGTCGTCGTGGTCGCCGGCGCTGGGCTGGACGCGTGGGCAGGCCTTCGCGCTGCGCGACGTGAACAGCGACAATCACCGGATCTTCCAGACCTTCCTCGATTTCGGGCGCGCGGGCTCGCTGGATGCCTTCGTCGCCACCTTGAAGACCTCGGCCGCGATGCCCTGGGTCAATACGCTGGTGGTCGGGCGCCGGCAGCCCGAGGTCTGGTACGCCGACGTCGGCAACGTGCCGGACGTGCCCGATACGCTGGCCGATCGCTGCACCACGCCGCTGGGCAAGGTGGTCGACGCGAAGCTGCCGGGCGTGCCCTTCCTCGACGGCTCGCGCGCGGCCTGCGCCTGGCGCGGCGACGCCGCCGCGGTCCAGCGCGGCTCGATGCCGGCCGCGGCGATGCCCTTGCTGGCCCGGCGCGACTTCGTGGCCAACATGAACAACAGCTACTGGCTCGCCAACCCGGCGGCGCCCTTGAGCGGTTTTCCGCGCGTGATGGGGATCGGCGTCGCGCCGCTCGACCTGCGCGCGCGGCTCGGCCTGCAGCTCGCCGGCCAGGCCGCCGCTCCGGACGGCGCGCCGGAGCAGGGCGCCGCCCGCAAGCCGCTGACGGCCGCCGAGGTGCGCCGCTTCACGCTCGAGGGCGATACGCTGGCCGCCACGCTGTTCAAGCGGCCGGTGCTCGACCAGGTCTGCGCGAGGGCGCGGATCGCGGTCGCGCGCGATCCGCTGAGCGGGGCGAGCTTCACGCCGCCGCGCACGGTCGAGACCGCCGACGCGTGCCGGATCCTGCGAGCCTGGAACGGCGCGGCCGAACGTGACGCGCGCGGTGCCTATCTGTGGGATCGGTTCTGGGAGCGCGCCCAGAAGATCGACGCCGGCAAGCTCTATGCGAAGCCCTTCGATCCGGCCGATCCGCTGCACACGCCGGCCGGCATCCGCGCGGGCGAGCCGGCCGTGGCCGAGGCCTTCGGCGCGGCGATCCTGGCCGTCGGCGAGGCGGGTTACGCGCTCGACGCGACGCGCGGCGAGACGCTCTACCTGACGCGCGACGGCGTGCCGGTGCCGCTCTATGGCGGCTGCTCGGGCCTCGGTTATTTCGCCTCGATCTGCCACTACGGCGAGAGCCGGGCGAACGCGCCGATCTCGGCCGACACGGTCGGCGGCAACAGCTATCTGCAGGTGGTGAGCTTCGACGCGCATGGCGCCGATGCCTACACGCTGCTCGCGCATTCGGAATCGGACGATCCGGCCTCGCCGCATTTCGCCGACGGCACGCGCCGTTACGCGGAGCGTCGCTGGCTGCGCGTGCCGTTCGACGAGCACGAGATCGCCGCCGACCCGCAACTGCAGGTGACGCGGCTGACGATGCCCGCCGCGCCGGACCGGCCACGCCCGGCCGTCGCGGTGCGCTGAGCGTCGCGGGCGCGGGCCGCTGCGCCGCACGCAAGGCCCATTCAAATCGCGTGAGTTCGCGTGCGATAGGCGGGCCGCCTACCCGCTATCGCCCCGTCCTTGCGCGGGGATCGGCCCGGCCCCGTCCCGTCCGCCCGACCGATCCCCGCGCGCCGTTTTCCCTTCCCGCCGCGATTGCCCTCTACAATCCGGGAACCGTGCCGGCCCGCGCCGCGCTTGGTCGCCCAGGCGATCGGCGCGCGGCCCGGCCATTCCCCACCGATTCGAACGAGAGGACTCGCCGTGAAGTTCATCCACGCGGCCGATATTCACCTGGACAGCCCCCTGCATGGCCTGAGCGCGTATCCCGATGCGCCGGCCGCGCAGCTTCGCAATGCCTCGCGCGAGGCGCTGCGCGCGCTGGTCGACCGCGCCATCGAGGAAGCCGTGGCCTTCGTCGTGATCGCGGGCGACCTGTACGACGGCGACTGGAAGGACCACAACACCGGCATCTTCTTCGGCCAGCAGATGGGCCGGCTGCGCGGCGCCGGGATCCCCGTCTACCTGCTGTGGGGCAACCACGACGCCGAGAGCGAGATGAGCAAGAAGCTGACGCTGCCCGACAACGTGACGGTGTTTCCCTCGCGCAAGGCGGCGACCTTCCGGCTCGACGAGCTGAAGGTCGCACTGCACGGCCAGAGCTTTCGCGACAAGTCCGTGACCGACAACCTGGCGATCGCCTATCCCGATCCGGTGCCAGGCCATTACAACATCGGCGTGCTGCACACGGCGCTGGAGGGTTACGCGGCGCATGCGAACTACGCGCCGTGCTCGCGCGCCGAACTGCATGCCAGGGGCTACGACTACTGGGCGCTCGGCCATGTGCATGAATTCCAGCAATGGGACGAGGCCTCGACCATCGTGTTCCCCGGCAACCTGCAAGGGCGCCATATCCGCGAGACGGGCCGGCGCGGCGCGGTGCTGGTCGAGGTGGACGGCGCGCGCACGCGGGTCGAGCGGCTCTTCATCGACGTGCTGCGCTGGGAGGCGGTCGAGGTGGACGCGGGCGATTGCGAGACCATCGAGGCGCTGGCGCAGAAGACGGGCCGCGCGCTCGAAGCCTTGCTCGCCAGCGACGGTGAGGTGCCGCGCGCGGTGCGCGTGACGGTGACCGGCGCCTCGCCGCTGCACGGCCAGTTGTTCGGGCGCGCGGCCGAACTGCGTGCCGAGGTGCTGAACCAGATCGGCATCATCGGCAACGAGCGGCTCTGGCTGGAGAAGGTCAAGCTGCGCACCGAGCCCCCGGCGGCCGTGGCCGAGCACGGCGAGGCGCTCGAGGCGCTGGAGGACCTGAAGCGGATCCTCGCCGAGGCGGTCGACGATCCCGATTTCCTCGCGAGCCTCGATCGCGAGCTGAAACCCTTCGTCGGCAAGGTACGCAGCGAGGTGCGCGGCGAGGACGTGCCGATGCTGTCGAAGGCGCGCTCGGGCGAACTGTCGGCGCTGGTCGGCCAGGTCGGCGAGTCCTTGCTGGCCCGTCTGGCGCGGGGGGAATGAACGATGCGGATCCGTCAACTCGATCTGTTCAAGTACGGCAAGTTCACCGACGCCACGCTGCGTTTCCCGGCCGCCGCGCAGGATTTCCACGTGATCGTCGGGCCCAACGAGGCCGGCAAGTCGACCGTGCGCACCGCCGTGTCGGAACTGCTGTTCGGCATGAAGCAGCGCACGCCGCTCGATTTCCTGCACGACACGCCGGAGCTCCGGCTCGGCGGCCTGCTCGATCATGCCGGCGGCGCGCTGGCCTTCCATCGCGCGCGCGGGCGGACTTCGCTGCGCACGCCCGAGGACGGCAAGCTGCCCGACGACCATCTCGACGCCGTGCTCGACGGCGCGACGCGCGAGTTCTTCGAGCAGATGTTCGGGCTCGACCACGAGCGGCTGGTGGCCGGCGGGCGTAGCCTGCTCGACGCCTCGGACCGGCTCGGGCAGGTGCTGTTCGAATCGGCGGCCGGCGTCGGCAGCCTGGGCCCGGTGCGCGAGGAGCTGGAGGCGCTGCGTGCCGGCCTGTGGGCGCCGCGCGCCACGCGCACGAGCTTTGCCCTGGCGGAAGCCGATTTCTCCGCGGCCAGCAGCGAACTGAAGGCCGTCCAGGTGCGCACCCGCGACTGGACCGAACGCCAGGATGCGCTCGACGCGGTACGCCGCGAGATCGCCGAGGCCGACGAACGGCGCCGGCAGGTGGACCGGCTGCGCTCCACGCTGGAACGCGTGCGCCGGCTCGCGCCTTATCTGCATGGCTGGCGCGAGAAGGCCGCGCAGGCCGCGCAACTGGCGGCGCTGGGCGGCGTGGTCGAGCTGCCGTCCAGCGCGACGGCCGACTTGCTGGCGGCGCGGGAAAAACTCGCGGTCGGCACCAAGGGCCTCGAATTCCATCGCGAGGACCTGGCCCGGCGGCAGGCCGCGCGCGAAGCCATCGTCGCCGATCCCGAGGCGCTGAAGTTCGCCGCCGAGATCGACGCGCTGGCGGCGCTGAGCGCGAGCTGCGCGGCGCATGAGAAGGCGCTGCCGGGCGTCGAGGCGGCCCGGCGGCAGCATCTCGACGCGGCGGCGGCGGCGGCCGGGCAATTGGGCTGGCCGCGCGAGGAAGCGGGCTTGCGCG
>NZ_VWWK01000116.1:0-23231 GCF_011753035.1 Burkholderia sp. Ax-1720
GAGCCTGCTCGGCCAGCGCCTGACGCGCGTCGAGCTCGGCCTTGCGCGCGGCCGCGAGCTGGGAGCGGGTGGCCAGCCCGTCGTTCAGCAGCGCGACGGTGCGCGCGAGTTCGTCGCGCGCCAGCGCCGCCGCGCTTTGCGCCTGCGTCAGCGCGATCACCGCGGCCGGATCGGCTTCGACCACCAGCAGCGCGGTGCCGCGCGAGACGCGCTGCCCCGGCTGGGCGAGCACCCGCGTGACGCGGGCCATGTAGGGCAGGCTCACGGTCAAGGCGCTGCCGGCCGAGGCGGCGACGATGCCGTAGGCGACGATCAGCTCGGCGGCAGGGCCTCGCGAGACGGGCGCGAGCTGGACCGCGACGGAGGCGCCGGCGTCGGCTTGCGCGGCGACCGGAAGCAGGGCGATGGCGATCGCCAGCGCGAGGGCTGGCTGCGTGAGGCGGGCAAGGGACAGGGTAGGCATGGTAATGGAAGGGCAATGGCGGCGCGACGCGGGCGATGTCGCGCGGGGATCAACGGAAAGCGAGCGCGCGGGCGGCGGGCGTGGCGGCAGCAGCCTCGCCCGGCCGGTTTGCCGCCCGGGCATCAGGCGCGGCGTCGGTGTCGGGGATGGCGCCGCCGAGCAGGGCCTGCAGGCCGATCCGCTGTTCGGCCAGCGCCTCGCGCTGGGTCGCGATATCGATGCGGCGCGCCAGCTCGGCGGCGACGGCATCGCTCATCTGCTGCAGGGTGATGTCGTGCGCGGCGTAGGCCGCGCGCGCATGACGGGCGGCGGCGGCCAGCGCGGGCAGCGCCAGTTCCGAGCGCGTCAGCTGCGCGGCCGACAGCGCGGTATCGGCGCGCAGCTGGGCGAGGTCGGCGCGGGCCGAGGCCAGGCGTGCCGCGTATTCGTCGGCGAGCCGCTGCCGGGTGGCGGTCTCGATCGCGATATTGCCGCGGTTGCGGTTGAAGATCGGTAGCGAGAAGTTGATCTGCAGGCCGCTCGTGTAGATCTCCGAGGTGTCGCGCGCGCGGGTGAAGCCGAGCTGCAGGCTCGGGAACTGGTTCAGGATCGCCGCGCGCAACCGCTGCTCCTGGGCCGCGTAGCCGGCCTCCAGCGCGATCAGGTCGGGCCGCCGCTCGGGCAGGGCGGCCAGGGCTGCGTCGAGCGTCGCGTCGGGCAGCGCGGCGAAGGTATCGGTGCCGGTCAGGTCGAGCCGCACCTCGGGCGCCAGGCCGAGCAGCAGGTTCAGGTCATGGCGGGTTTGTTCGCGCGCATGGGCCATCTCCGCGGCCTGGCGCTCGGCATCGGCCAGGACCAGCCGGGCGGCGCTCGCCAGGTCCTCGGTCGTATCCTGTCGCGCCAGCGCGCGCTGCAAGGCGGCCAGCCTGGCGCGATTCAGTTCGCACTGCGTATCGAGCAGCGGTAGCATCGCCTCCTCGAAACGCGCCTTCACGAACAACTGCCGGGCCCGCGTCACGACCTGCCATTCCTGCCACAGCAGCGCGAGATCGAGCTTGCGGACCGTGGCATCGGCGGCCGCGCGGTTGGCGCCGCGAGTGACGATCGCCATCACGTCCATCGCCAGCCCATACGAGAACGCGCGGGCCAGGCCGAGCTGGCCGGGGTAGTCGCTCGACAGGCTGATCTGCGGGTCGGGCAGCAAGCCGGCGGCGAAGGCCTGCGCGTGCGCGATGCCGAGATCGTCGCGGGCAAGGCGCAAGTCGGGGTTGTTCGTCACCGCCAGCATCGCGACCTCGTCGATGTCGAACCCGTCGGACGGATCGAAACGATGGGCGGCCAGCGCGGGCAGCGGCATGCTGGCCGGATCGACGCTCAGGCGTGCCAGGTCGGCCGCGCCGGTCGGCTTCGCATGCCGTGCCAACGGCTGCGGCCGGTAGGACTGGCAGCCCGCCGTCAGCAGTACGCACGAGGCGGCCAGCGCGGCCAGCAGGGCCGGGGCGAACGCGGCGCGGCGGCGCGACACGCGATGGAAAATGCGAGGCAATCTAAGCTCCCTGGACTCCAGAATGACGAGCGATGGATTCTCCAGGCCCGGGCATTAAGGGAGGCTTAATTGCCTGCGGATCGGCTCGCCGCGCGGCATCCGGAATGGATCGGGGCTTGGCTTATGGCAGGCTTAAAACCGGGCGCGCGGCGAAAAAATATTGTGCTCAAGGCGTCAGCCGGCCTGGCCGATAAGCAACTGCCGAATTCCGGCATTCACTCAGGAGAATGATTCATGGCCATTCAGGCGATTTCCAGCCAGGCTGCCGGCGTGCCCGCGTCCGGCACGAATCCGCAAGCCGGCACGGCCTCGCGCGCCGGCAGCACCGCGGAGACCACCGAGACGAGCGGCAGCGCGCGCGCGGCGAGCGCCTCGACGAACGGTGCAAGTGCCGGCACCGCGTCGTACACGGTCCGGATCAGCCAGGCCGCGCATGCGGCGCTGGCGGAAGCCTCGGAAACCTCGGTGCAGACGGCGCAGGAAGCCGGTCACGGCGACCTGCAGGCGCAACACCTGCTGGCGAGGGAGCAAGCCAACCGGACCGCGTGAGCGGAGCCCGCGCGGGTGTCCATGGGATGGGCGCCCGCGCGGCCGATCTCACCTGTATTCGTTCATGCCGATCGTGACCCGGCCGGGCTTGTTCATGGCAGGCTCCACCGCGTTACGCCTCGACAGCATGCGCCTGCGGCAGGCCTGAACCGGACATTTCTAACTGGCCCAAACCGGACATTACTAAATAGCCCTGACAGACAAATTGTCGTTAATTAGGATTATGTCAAATAACGTGGAAGGCACACACCCTTGCCGAGCCTGCGTGCCTTCACCTCCATCGCATCACATCATGTCAGCGCCGTCAGGCTAACTGGAACATGCTTGTGAAACGGCGTCCTGATCAGCGGATCGCAGTTGTCGCCGGGCGTCAGGCGATTGATCTGCGGGCCGACCGGTTTCTCGCCCTGGAATCGCAGCCCGTAACCGTGCGGCAGTGTAACGAATCCGACGCGCGTATCGGCATCGATCTGGACATGCACCTCGATCTCCCCAACCCGCGAGCGGCACATGGCGCGTCCTCCATCGCTCACGCCGAAGGTTCGAGCGTCGTCCGGATGAATGCGCAGTGAGCCATGCGGGTCCTGCTTGCGCCAACCGGGATCCCGATAGATCTGGTTGGCGTTGTAGGTTCGACGCTCGCCGGCCATCAGCACGAGCGGAAATTCCGCGTTCGCCGCCGTTCCTCCGTCATCAGGCAATGCCCGCAATTGCTCGATCATTTCCGTTACGGCCAGCTGGATGCGTCCGCTCGGATGTTTGATCAAGGACCACACATCCTCCATTCGATGGCGGCTCAGCACGATGCCCTGGGGGTTGTCCAGGATGTGATTGAAGAGACGCGCGCCCAGCGTGAATTTGTTGCCCTCCAGGCCGGTCCGCAACACGGCATCGCGGTGCTTGCGCGCGAAATCGATCGTCAGCGCCAGGAGCGGCGCGGCCGACGCGAGCGCTCCCAGCCGCCGGCCCAAGGTCCGGTAGACGATGCTGGCGGCGTAAGGCGCCAGGTCGCGACGGCGTCGCAAGGTGGCAATCAGCGCCGCCATGAAGAACATGTAGTGGCCACCTCGCCGGCTGTGACGGCTGGCGAACTCGAGCAACGGCAGGCGCTTGGGAAGCTTTCCCATTTTCTCCAGCAATCGCGTGTAGATCTCCGCCTCGGGCAGCGATTCGCCCGTTGCGGGAAAAAGCGGCTGGCGCAAGTGGAAATAATTTTCCGGGAATTCCAGGTTGAATCCGGTCGCCTCGCATTTTTCGAATTGCGACGCCGCGGGCAGGACGTAATGCGCGTGACGGGCCGTTTCGGTCATGGCGACGTCGACCACCACCAGCAGGTCCAGTTTCGCGAAGGCCGCCTCCAGCGCTCCCGTATCGGAAACCGTCAGGGCCGGGTTGCCGCTGTCGACGAACATCGCGCGAATCCGCTGGTCGCCATCGTTGTCGATTTCGCTGGCCAGGATATTGGGCGGAAAGAATCCGGACACCGCGAACATCTTGTGACGCACCGAGCGCACCATCCTGGGATTGCGCTCGTCGGTATCCGTCATGACAGGCAACAGTGACGCGTGAAGATTGTTGCCGCCCTGGATGCCGAAATTGCCCGTCACCAGGAACAGCAGCTTTTCCAGCCAGGAGTTGAGCGTGCTGTTGCGGCTCTGCTGCAACCCGAGGTCGATGCGCAGGCAGGCGCGCGACGCGCGTGCATAGCCGCGCGCGACCGCCTGGACGTCAGCCAGCGAAACATCGGCCAGCGCCACGTACTGCTCGATCGGGACGGCGCGCAGCGCCTGCTCCACCTCGTCGAATCCATCGCAATGCGCGCGCAGGAAATCCCGGTCGTGCAGCCCTTCCCCGATGATGATGGCCAGCATCGCGGCCATCAGATAAGCATCCGTTCCAGGCCGCAGTTGAAGATGGATGTCGGCCAGCTTGGCGGTTTCGGTGCGGCGAGGATCGATCACCACCAGGGTTCGGTTCGGATCGCGATGGATGTGCTTCAAGGTATCGCGCGCGTTGGGAATGCCATGCGCCTGATACGGATTGGCGCCGATCACCAGCAGGTAATCGCTGTGCTCCACATCCTCGGTGGTATGGCAGCTCTGCTTGCCGAACATGCGCCCGTTCAGCCAGAAGTCGCCGGTCTTTTCCTGCGCGAGGGCGTTGTAGGCATACCAGCTTCCCATCGCCTTCATCAATTGCCGGCTATAAGGACTGCCGAGATGATTCCCCTGCCCGCCCCCGCCATACAACGCGAAGGCGGTGCCGCCATGCTGCTTGCGGATCGCATTGAGCTGCGCCGCGATCTCGTCCAGTGCCTGGTCCCAGCTCACGCGTTCGAAGCTGCCGTCGGCCAGCCGTTTGAGCGGATGGTGAAGGCGGTCGGGATGCGACTGGTAATGGGTCAGTCGCGCGGCCTTCTGGCAGATATAGCCCTTGCTGCTGGGCGTGGCTTCGTCTCCCCGGATTTTCCTGAACTGCCCTGCCTCGGTTTCCACCGACAAGCCGCAGTTGCGCGAGCACAGGATGCAGGCGGTATGTAGGGTAGACATGAGTTCTCCTGAGGAAACAGCGCTACCCAAGTTGGATAGCTTTCGCTATCCTATGAAGCCTGTAGCATTTGGTCAACGTCGCCAACCTCAAATTTTTTCACCATGCGCTACTCGCGGGAACACAAGGAGGAGTCGCGTCGCCGGCTCCTGGCCAGCAGCGGCAGACATGCGAAGAAGAACGGGTTTTCCGCCTCGGGGGTGGATGCCCTGGCGGCATCGGCCGGCGTGACGATCGGCTCGCTCTACAAGCACTTTGGTACGAAGAATGCGTTGTTCGCCAGCATCGTCGAGATGGAGATCGGGCGCACCATCGCCTGGTTCGAGAGCTTGCGAGAGCGCGGCGCCCCCGCCCTGAGCAAGGTACTGACGTCCTATGCGAGCATGGACCACCTTCGGCAACCGGCGGAAGGCTGCATGCTTCCCGCGCTCAGCGCCGAGGTGGCGCGCTCGTCCGACGAGGTCCGCGCGGCGTTCGAGGCAGGCATGCTGAGCCTCAAATCGATCATGAGCGAACTGGCCGGCTCGGATCAGGCGGCGTGGGTATTGATCGCGCAAAACGTCGGCGCGGTCATGATCGCGCGAGCCATGCTCGATGAAGACAGGCAGCGCGAACTGCTGAACGCGGTCCAGGCCGCGAACCGCGGCCTGATCGAGGCGGCGCCGGCCGCGCCCGCGCCGACCCAAGCCGATTGAGGCGGCCCCGGGGCCGACATCCTGGATGGGCGAGAGCCCGTTTGCCTCGGCTCAGCCCATCGCCGCGGCCAGTTCCTCGACCGATGGAATCGCCAGATAGGTGCCGCTGCGCTCGACCGTCAGCGCCGCCGCGCCCTGTGCCGCCGTGATCGCCCGCGCCAGGGGCTCGCCCGCTGCTAGGCCGGCGACCAGCACACCGCAGAACACGTCGCCCGCGCCCGAGGTGTCCCTGACGTTCGCCGGCACCCCGCCATGGCGCGTACTGCCCGCCGCATCCACCAACAAGCAACCGCGAGCGCCAAGCGTGACGATCACCCAGGCGGGCCCGCGCGCGAGCAGCCAGGCCGCGCCGGCCTCGACGTCCGCCATGCCCGAGATGCCGATCATCTCGCCTTCGTTCGCGATCACGCCCTCGCACCGTTGCAGAACCTCGGGGCCGTCCCAATGCCACGGCGCGGCGTTCACCACCACACGGGCGCCGCGCGCGCGCGCGTGCTCGGCCAGCGCGCCGGTGACGGCCGAGGAAAGATTGCCTTGCATCAGCAGATAGTCGCCCGGCCGCAGATCGTGCAGATGGTCCTGCAATGCTTCCGGCGGCACGGCCTGGAGGCAGCCGACGGTGGTCACGATGGCGTTCTCGCCGTCCGCCGTCACGGTCAGGATCGACATGTCGGTGGCCACCGGCAACTGCAGCATGCGCAGCGCGGCGAAGGGCTCGCGCGACAGCGCGCCGGCCAGCTCGCTGCCGCTCGCGTCGGTGCCGAGCGCCGACACGAACACCACCTCGGCGCCGGCGCGGCCGGCCGCCACCGCCTGGTTCAAGCCCTTGCCGCCCGGCGCGCGCACGATCGAGCGGGCCAGGATCGACTCGCCGGGCCGCGCCGCGCGCTCGATCGTCAAGCTCACGTCGGTGACGGCATTGCCGAGCACGTAGACACGCGTCATGAGCGTGCCCTGTCGGCCGCGCTCATGAATTCGCGCAGCCGCGCGGTGTCGACGTCGTTCCACCACAGGCCGTCATGCTTGAGGTAGCTGGCGACGATCACGGCATCGGCGATGCCGAACATGTCGCCGACGTTCTCGGGCGTCACGCCGGAGCCGACCACCACCGGCAGCGAGGTGCCGGCGCCGATCGCCTCGAGTTCGTCGAGGCTGGCGGAGTCGCCCGTGCGCTGCCCGGTCGCCACCGCCGCGTCGGCGTCGAAGAATTCCACGTCGCGCGCCAGCTCGGGAATCGAGCGATCCGCGGTGATCGCGTGCGCGCCGTGCTTGACATGGACATCGGCGAAGATCTTCACCTCGCGCGCATGCAGCCAGGACCGATAACGCGTCGCCTGCGCGGCCGGCCCCTCGACGAAACCCTCGTTGGCGATATAGGCATTGGCCCACTGGTTGACGCGGATGAACGAGGCCGAGGCGGCCTTGGCGATCGCCAGCGCCTGGATCGCGCCGTTGGCCAGCACGTTGATGCCGATCGGGCAGGACACCGCGCGCTTCACGGCGGCCGCCACCACGGTCATGGCCGCCACCGTTTCCGGGCCGATATCGCCGGGCTTGGCGAAGGGAATGTCGCCGTGATTCTCGACGATCAGCCCGTCGACGCCGCCGTTCACCAGCAGGCGCGCCTCGTTGACGGAGAACGCGACGATCTCCTCGATGCCCTGCCCCTGGTAGCGCGCCGAGCCCGGCAGCGGCAGGCAGTGCAGCATGCCGATCACGGCCTTGCGGCGGCCGAACAGGGTTTCGATGACATTGGGTTTCTGGTCGAGCACCAGCTTCTTCTGCATGATCCGTGGCTCCTGATTCCGATGATTAGGACGAGGGCTTATTGGTAGGCGGCACTATGGAAATCGATCTCCAGCGCCAGGGCTTTCGCGAACACCGCGTTCGCGCCGGCGAAATCGAAGTGTTCGTCGGGAATCGAATCGATCTGCTCGCGTAGCCAGAGCGCCTGCCGGGTGAAGGCCTCGTCGGCATGCAGGTCCACCCAGGCCCGGATGCCGGGATGGCTGATGGCCTTGCGCGCGGCCGCGCCGCACCATTCCGAATACATCCATTCCGCGCACATCATGGCGACGATCGCGTCGTGGTAGCTGCCGTTCGCGGCGATCTCGAGCATGCCGCGATCGAAGGCCCGCACCGGCTCCGGCAGCACCGCCTCGGGCGGCAGCGCGGTGATGCCGAGCCGCGCGAACATCGCCTCGAAATAGGGAATCTGCTCGGTGGCCAGCGCGTGCAGCACGCCGGCCAGCCAGCGCTTGCTGGCGAAATCGGGCGCCTTCACCAGGGCATGGCCGAAGATCGTGACGGCGGTCTCGACGAAGCGGTGCTCGTAGCGCAGGTAGTTGGCGAATACCGCGTCGGGCAGCGCGTCGGCCTGGATGTCGGCCACGAAGCGGTGCGCCTGCATGGCATCCCAATGCGCGAGGTTGTGGGCGCGCAGGCGCGCCGAATGAGTCGGATGCTCCATCATTTCCTTCCTTTGCGCGCCGAGCGCAGCTTGCCGAATACGCGCGTGTTGGACCAGATGGCGAGCAGGATGATGATCCCGGTCACGATCTGCGTGAAGAACGGCGAGACGTGCAGCAGGATCAGGCCGTTGCCGAGCGTGGCGATGGTCAGCGCGCCGAGGATGGTGCCGACCACGGTGGCCCGCCCGCCCATCAGCGAGGTGCCGCCCAGCACCACGGCGGCGATCACGTCGAGCTCGAAGCCCGAGGCCGCGTTCGAGGAGCCGGAGCCCAGCCGCGAGGCCAGCACCAGGCCGGCCAGCGCGGAAGCCAGGCCCGAGATCACGAACACCGAGGTCTTGATGCCCAGCGCGGGCATGCCCGCGCGCCGCGCCGCCTCGCTGTTCGAGCCGACCGCGATCACCTGTCGTCCGTAGCGCGTCCGGTTCAGCGTCACGTAGCCGGCCACGGCGGCCAGCACCGCGATCAGGGCCGGCACCGGAATGCCGGCCAGCGTTCCCGCGCCGAACACGTCGAAGCCGGTGCCGGGCGCGATCGGGATCGAGAAGCCCTGAGTGGCGTACAGCGCGATGCCGCGCAAGGTGGTCAGGCCGGCCAGCGTGACGATGAAGGACGGTATCGCCTGGCTGGCCGAGAACCAGCCCTGCACCCAGCCGATGCCGGCGCCGGCCAGCAGCGTGAGCACGAAGGCCAGTGGCCAGGGCAGCCCCGCCTGCATGACCAGGGCGGCCAGCGAATTGGTGAGCGCCACGATCGCGCCGACCGACAGGTCGATGCCGCCGGTCGCGATCACGAAGGTCATGGCGATGGCGACGATCATCATCGGCGCCAGTTGCCGCAGGATGTTCAGCAGGTTGGCGCCGGTCAGGAACACCGGCGTGCTCGCGCCGAACAGCAGGCAGCAGAGCACGAAGAACACCGCGATCGACGCCACCTGCGCATGCGAGAGCAGATAGTCCTGGTAGCGGGCGCCGCGCTGCCGCTCCGTGTAGGTCGAGGTATCCATCAGTGCCGTCCTCCCACGATCAGCCGGACCAGTTCCTCGAGCGAGGTATCGGCGATGCGCCGCTCCGCGACCTTGGTCCCTTCGTACATCACCGCGATGCGGTCGCACACGCGGAACAGGTCCTGCAGGCGATGCGTGATCAGCACCACCGACACGCCCTGCGCCTTGACGCGATCGATCAGCGCCAGCACCGCCTCGACCTCGGCCACCGCCAGCGCGGAGGTGGGCTCGTCCATGATCAGCACGCGCGGCTCGAACGAGGCGGCGCGCGCGATGGCGATCGCCTGGCGCTGGCCGCCCGACAGTTGCTCGACGTTCGCGCCGAGATCGGGAATGCGGATCTTCAGGTTGGCGAGCAGGCGCTCGCCCTCCTCCAGCATCTGGCGACGCCTGAGAAACCCCCTGCTGCTGATTTCCCGGCCCAGGTACAGGTTGCCGGCCACGTCGATCGCATCGCACAGGCTGAGATCCTGGTAGACCATCTCGATGTGCCGCCGCCGCGCGTCGGCGGGGTCGGCCAGCCTGACCGCCTCGCCGCCGACGAAGATCTCGCCGCTGTCGGGAATGTAGGTGCCCGCCATGATCTTGGTCAGCGTCGACTTGCCCGCCGCGTTGTCGCCGATCAGGCCCAGGCACTCGCCCGGATAGAGATCGAGATCGACGCCGCGCAGCGCCTGGAACGAACCGAAGGAGATGCGGATGTCGCGCAGCGACAGCACGGGCTGCCGCGCCGGCGCGCTGGCCGAACCCGCCGGGCTGGCCGCCGGTTCGAGGGGGTCCATGTCGCTCATCTCGGTCTCACTTCCTGAACTGGGCGCGATACGGGTCGACGCCGGCCTTGGTCACGATCGCGACCGGTACCGTGATGACGGGCTGGACGGGCTTGCCGTGCTGGATGTCGTCGAGCGCCTGGATCGACGCCGCGCCGATCGCGGCCGGATCCTGCTGCACCACGCCGAGCACCACGCCGCTGTCGAGACCGCGGATCACCTCGGCCGCCAGGTCCCAGCCGACCACCTTGATCTTCTGGTTCATGCCCTGCGCGTTGATGGCGGCGATCGCGCCGAGCATGGCCGGCTCGCCGGTGGCGTAGATGATGTTCAGGTCGGGATTGGCCGTGATCAGGTTCTCGGCCGCCGCGAGCGCCACGTCCTGGCTGTTGCGGCCGTCGACGGTGCCGGCGATCGAGATGCCGGGCGTCTTCGACCACTGGCCGACGGCGGCCTTCAGGCGCGCGTTCTGGATCGTCGAGCTGAGCGCGCCGATCACGCCGATCCTTGCCTTGCCGCCCAGTTGGCGCTTCACGTAGGCGGTGGTGAAATCGGCGATCATGCCGCCGCCCACGGCGTTGTCGACGCCTACCTGGGCCTTCTGCGGCCCGGGCGGCAGCACCGCGTCGATGCCGACCACCGGGATCCCGGCATCGGTGGCCGCCTTGATCGAGGCGCGCAGGCCGTTGACGTCGATCGCGTCGACGGCGATGCCGTTGACCTTCTGCTGCGTGTAGTCGTCCATCGCGTTGTTCTGCGCGCTGGGCGCGTCGTTCGCGTTGAACACCACCAGCTTCGCGCCTAGCTTGTCGGCCTGCTTCTGGGCACCCTCGCGCATCTGGTTGAAGTAGGTGGCCTGCTGATTGATCAGGATCAGGCTGTAGGTGGGCGCCGCCACGGCCGTGACGGCCACGGCCGACGAAGATAGTAGCAGTCCTAATATAAAATGATGAAAACGCTTCCCGCCGACGATGCTTTTCATGACGACCTCCAGGGTAAGGGTTATCGGTTTCCCGGTGACGAAACGGAGCCGCGCACGATCAGCTCGACCGGCAACCTGCATTCCGCCTGCCCGGCCGCCGCTTGCGGCTCGGCCAGGGCCAATTCCACGGCTTTCCTGCCCATCTCCCGGATCGGCTGCCGAATGGCCGTCAGGGGCGGGTTGAACAGATGCAGGGGGCCCGCATCGTCGAACACGATCAGCGACAGCTCGCCCGGCACCGACACGCCGGCCGCCTGCAGGGCTTCCAGCAGGCCGAAGGCGATTTCCCCGCTGGAGATGAAGACCGCGGTGGGGCGCTCGGGCGACTGCAGCAGCTCGGCCGCCGCCTGCCTGCCGAATTCCGGCGAATAGGCGCCGAAGCTTTCCATCACCACCTGGGCCCCGCCGGCGCCGGCCGCGTCCCGCAGGCCCTTCAGGCGCTCCGCGGTGCTGCGCAGGCGCCGCGGGCCGCCGACGAAGGCCAGGCGCCGATGGCCGAGCGAGGCGAGATAGTCGCCCGCCAGACGGCCGCCGCCTTCGTTGTCGCAGAACACTTTCGCGCAGGCGATACCCGGCACGTCCTCGTCGATCAGCACCAGGCTCGGCGCGTTGCGCAGGGCCTCGCCCAACTCGGCCGTGTCGTGATGGCCGCTGACGAACAACAGCCCGCTCACCCGGTTGCGCAGCATCCGGTCCACATAGGCGACCTCGCGCGCGGCGCTGTTGGAGGTCGCGCTCAGCAGCACGCCCTGCCCTCGCTCGTCGGCGGCCTGCTCGACAGCCGAGGCCAGCGCCGCGAAGAACGGATTGGCGATCTCCGGAATCACCAGGCCGATGGTGTCGGAACGCCCGCGCCCGAGGCTGCGCGCCAACGGGTTCGGCGTATAGCGCAGCGCGACGATCGCGGCGTCGATACGCGCCGTGGTGGCGGCCGGCAGCTTGATACCGGCGTTGAGATAGCGCGACACGGTGGACGGGGACACTCCCGCCGCCGTCGCGACATCGCTGAGACTGGCTCCGTACTTCGTTTTTGCCAAGGTTCCCTCTAGGAAAACGCTTTACTAAATCGCTTTCCTATTCGAATTGGCCATAATCGCCGTGTCAAGAAGAATCCTTGTCTGGAGAATGGCGCCGGCCTCGAGCGGTGGCGGATGGGCTGAAGCTGTTCAGCCGAGGAGAACTAGGGGGAGAAAGCCTCGACGCGACGCTCGCCGTCGCGATGCAAGGCGTGGCCTGGCCCTGGAGATGAGCCGGGTGCCGGCTTCCAGGTCGGCTCTTGGAAGGCAAACGTATCCAGGCCCGCGCTCGCCTCCGGAGGTGCCGGCGAGCGCGGGTTTGCTGCCTTACTTCATTTTCCAGCTGGTGGCCTTGACGATATCCGCGTCACAGTTCCTGAGGTTCGAGAGCCCCTCGTTGAGCAGGCTGTCCCATTGCTTGACGCGATTCAGGCCATTCGGCGCCTGGTTGAAATGGCTCGTATCGACGACCTTCGAACGTTCCGCGTGGAAGGCATTCATGAAGGTCTTTTCGTCGGCGCTGTTCGGCACCCGCTTGAGCAGCCCCAACAAGGCATTGGGGCTGGCGTCCACCCCTTGATTGAGCGCCGTGTCGACGAAGGAGCCGATCGTCAGGGCGCTGCCGAAGCCGCGGTTGCGCGCTTCCTGGACGCTGGGCTGGATATAGACCGTGTAGAAGGTTCGCCACATCGCCTCCCGCCAGGCCGGGTTGTTCTGCAAGCCGTTGACCTTGGCGCAGAAATCCTTCTTCTTGCCGTCGATCTTCAGGATCGGTCCCGACATCGTGCCGGTCGCGCCGATGCGCGCGAGGCCGCCTTCGACCGACGGCGTCGCGGCGCCGCTCGCCGCGTCGAAGTTCCTGAACAGCGTCGGGCCGTCGGGATCGCCGTCATTCGGGCCGCCGGTGGTGGCGCCGAAGATGCCGATCGTGAATCCGCGATCGTCGCCGATGTCCTCGCAGTAGCCGTACACGTTGGTCCACGTGAGGGAGTCCTGCTCGGACTTGTTGACCAGCTTCATGATGTTGTCCCACTGCTCGCCGTCGAGGCCGGTCGACGTCTGCAGGAACTGCAAGGTCGCGGGCGAGAAATGGCCATTGTGGTCGAGGTCGTCCGGCGTCAGCTTGGCGGGCTTGCAGGCCGCCCCGATCACCCAGGGCTGGCCGCTGCCGTCGGCCCCGCTCGCCATGTCGGGTGTATTGCCCTGGCTGCGGTAGGCCGCGATGTAATTGCGGTTCTGGTAGCTGACGACGTTACCGGTATCGTAGGTGGCCGTTGCCGCCCACGGTGAATTGCAGACCTCGACCTTGGTCGCGGCCGACTGCTGCGCCGACGCCGACGAGGAAGCCAGCAACATGATGGCTGCGCACGGCGCGAAAACGGCCCCCAAACCACGCGGAATGGACTTCATATCTATGATCTTTGAATAATCGTTGTGTGTTATCGGAAGGGTGGATTTTATTTATCAATTCCCGCCCTGTCCGTCGCTGCCGGATTCGTTTTATTATTGAGAACCCGAATTTAATTATCGTAATAATTGCAAATTTAATTCCGTGATTTTGCGAAAAAATGTATCAAAAAGCGAAAGGCGACGATTCCCGATCAAGATTGCCGTGTGGCGATGCTTTAATTGATTCGAATTTCCAGGGAGAGATAAACCAGTCAGTCCATCGCTGGTTGAAATTGATTATGATTCGGCGCCAGGGGCGCGGAATCACCCGCCTCCGCGGCCCGGCGCCACGAACTCATAAGCACTCGCTTCACAGAACACGCTCGACCGCGCACGGCGATGGATTTACCATTTCCAACCCGGGTCGCGCGATCCGGCGTGAGATATCCCCACCTTTCCAGGAAAATCCATAAATGACCACGACATTAATCCCCGGCAATACGCTCATCACGCCATCCCCGGAGGAAGGGCGCCAGCTCGCGATGAAAATGGCGCGCCTCGTCATCAAGGCGACCCAGCCCGACGAGGCCGTCCGCAACCAGCTCCGCGACGTCTATGCGAACGACGCCGCGATGCTGCTGCAAGTGGGGCAGATCGTTGCCGCCGAATTCGCGACGATCGCCGCGGCCAATAACTACTGGCGCGCCTGAACGGCATGAATGGCCGGCACCCGCTCGCCGCGGGCCGGCCCGCGTGACACCTCGACATCGACGGCAGTCCCCTCTGCCGCCTGGACGCAGCGTCCAAGCTTGCTGCCTTGTCCCGCCACGGCAAATCTGAAAACCTCCCTCCGGCAAGACGTTCGAACCTGTCCATCGGAGCGTATTCGAGATGTTTTCAAGCCTGGCACCGTTGTTCTTCGTGCTCATCTGGTCCACGGGGCTCGTCGTCGCGAAAGCGGTGGTGCCGCATGCCTCGACGGACCTGTTCCTGCTGGTGCGCATGCTGCTGAGCGCGGGCCTGCTCGGCGCGCTGGCGCTGGCGGCCCGCGAGCGCTGGCCACGTGGCCGGCAGTTGGCGAGCCACCTGCTGGCCGGTGCGCTGCTGCACGGCGTCTACCTGAGCGCGGCCTACTGGACGGTCGGGCATGGCATGCCGGCCGGCGTGATGTCGCTGATCGGCAGCATGCAGCCGATCGTGACGGTGCTCGCGATGTTCTTCATTTTCGGCGAACGTCCGGCGCCGCGGACCGTGGCCGGCCTGGCGATCGCGATTGCCGGCGTGGTGTGCGTGCTGATGCCGGCCGTGGCGGGCACCGGCACGACGGCGCAGCACTTCGGCGTGCTGGCCGTGGCGGTCGCGATCGTCTCGGTAACGGGCATGACCGCCGGCACCATGATCCAGCGCGGCCGGCTCGCCGGCGACGGCGTGCGCGTGTCGGCCAGCGTGCAGAACGCCGGCGGCGCGATGGTGGCCCTCGCGGGCATGTTGCTGGGCGGCGGGTATCGCTGGGACGGCACGCCCACGCTGTGGCTGGGCCTGGCCTGGTCGGTGGTGGGCCTGTCGGTCGGCGCGGTGCTGTTGCTGGTGTGGATGGTGCGCGTGCACGGCGCGACCAGGATGAGCACCCTGCTGCTTGCCGTGCCGGCCCTGGCCGCCGCCGAGGCATGGGCCCTGTTCGGCGAGAAGCTGAGCGCGCTCCAGATGCTGGGCTTCGTGCTCGCCCTGGCCGGCGTGGTGCTCGCCCGCCGGGCCGCGGCGCCCTCGCCGCTCAAGCCGGCGCCGGCCGGCTCGCTCGAGATCCAGCCAGGCGCGGCCGCCTCGCGCAAGTAGAGCTTCGCGCCCGGCTCGCTCCCGACCTCGGGCTCGAACGTCCCCCGCCAGGAACCGGGGACGCCCGAGCCCGGCACGGCACTTAGAGGCCCACGAAAGCCGGCAAGGGCTTGAAGTCGGCGCCGATCTGGTTCGGGATGACGCCCAGTTGCTCGGTGGGCGCCTTCAGGCGATTGGCCCACAGCGTCGGAAAACCGAAGGTCTTCGCGCCGGCGGCATCCCAGCCCGCGAAGGCGACGAAGGCGATCTGCTCGCGCGGCAGGCCGAAGGCATCGATGCCCATCTGGTACGAGCGCGGATCGGGCTTGTAGGCCTTGACCAGATCGGTTGACAGCAGGTGGTCGAACACGCCGCGCAGCTCCGGATTGTTCCTGACGCCGGCCTCCAGCATCGGCAGCGAGAAGTCGGTCAGCGGCGCCAGGCCGATGCCGTGCGCCTTCAACTGCTTCAGCGCCGGCACCACGTCCGGCCAGACCTTCAGGTTCAGGAACCCGGCCAGCAACTGCTGGCGCTGCTCCGGCGCGAGGCTGGCCTTCTCCGCTTCTTCCGTGAACTGCAGCGCGTCGGCGCTGATCTGCACGAAATCGACATAGCTGCCCATCAGGGTCCGCAGCCAGGTGTAGTCGAATTGCCGGGCACGCCAGGTGGCCACGAAGGCGGCGCCCCGGCCCGGCAGGAACTGCTCCACCATGGCGAAGATCGGGCGCGGATCGAACAGCGCCAGGCCGTCGAAGCCCACTGCCTTGATTCCGTTGCTTGCCGCCCAGGCCGGGATTGCCGTGCTTGCCGCGCTGGCCAGGGCCGCGGTCACGAAGTTGCGTCGATTCATGGTTTGCCTTTGCTGATGTCGAACATCGGTGGAGGATTGGATGGGACGAACCGGAAGCGGGCTTGCCGGCGCGAAGGCGCGGCGCGCACGACGGCGCGCCGATTCGCGTGGGTTCGCGAATCGGCCCCGGTACGTCGGTGAAAAGGAAAGGTTTCGGCCTGGGCTTGGACCTGGGCTGTGGCCTGGGTTTGGGCCTTAACGCCGGACTTCGATGGTGTCGAACGACTGACGCCGATAGATCAGCGCGGAAACCGCCCAGCTCAGGATGAAGATGCCGATGATGGCGTAGCCGAGCGTGCCGAAGTTGTCGTTGAGCGCGCCGATGGCATCCCAGAAGGCGCCGCTCACCTTGGCGTGGTTGGCGACCAGCCCTAGCGCCTCCACGCCGCCGACCACCACCGCCGCGATCACCGAGATCAGCGTGATGGTCATGTTGTAGTAGATCTTGCGCAGCGGCTTCATGTAGGCCCAGCCATAGGCGCCCAGCATCAGGTGGCCGTCGAGCGTGTCGATCAGGGACATGCCCGCGCTGAACAGGATCGGGAACACCATGATCGCCCACGGCGACAGCCCTTGCGCCGCCTGGTTGCCCGAGATGCCCAGCAAGGCGATCTCGGTCGAGGTGTCGAAGCCCAGCCCGAACAGGAAACCGAGCGGGTACATGTGCCAGCTCGCGCCGATCACGCGGAACACGCGCCGGAACATGCGCGAGAAGAAACCGCGCTCGGCCAGCAGCGCGTTGAAATCGTCGTCGTGGTAGGCGCCGCCGCTGCGCACGCGAATCCAGGTCTTGACGATCGAGCGCAGGATGATCAGGTTCATCGCCGCGATCGCCAGCAGGAAGCCGGTCGACACCGAGGTGCTGACGATCGAGCCGATCGCCTTGTAATGGGCGAAGCGCCCGTTCAGCGCCGTGGCGACCACCGCCACCGCCGCCGAGGCCAGGATCACCACGCTGGCATGCCCGAGCGAGAAGAACAGCCCCACCGTCACCGGCCGCTGGCCGTCCTGCATCAGCTTGCGCGTGACGTTGTCGATGGCCGCGATGTGGTCCGCGTCCACCGCGTGACGAAGGCCGAAGCCATAGGCCAGCAAGGCGGTGCCCAGCACCACCGGATGATGCCGGAACGCCATGAAGGCCCACAGCCACGCGAGCAGGTTCAGGCCGATCAGGAATGCATAGGTCGCAAGCAGCTTGCGCCTTACCGTTTCATCCGACTGGCTGAAGATGCCGATGAATCGCGAGATCATGCTGCGTCCTTGTTTGCGTCGCCCGGCGACGACGGGCGAATTCGAGGTTCGAAGCGGCGCGGCCATGCCGATCGCACGAGCGCGCCGCGCATGCCGCTCAGACCGGCACGCCGAGCCGCAGCGACACTTCCTTGTGCTTGCGGCCGATTTCGTCGGGGTTGAGGATGCCCTTCTGCATCAGGCAATTCGAGGCCGACACGATCCACTTCTCGTAGTAGGTCAGCTTCGCCGCCATCTCGGTGCCGATTTCCTCGGTACCGCGGCGCTTCTCCTCGGTATTGACGATCTTGTGGAAATCAAGCACGTCCAGCAGCGCGTGGCAGCGCTTCTCCCAGGGCAGCAGCGGATGTTCGACGATCTGCACGGGCTCGTGGGCGCCGGTGCCGCCGAAGTCGTTGGGCAGCTTCTTCACCAGCATCGAGGTATCGGTCATGGGTGTCTCTCCTGTTAGATGCGCGGTACCGACACGCCGATCATCGTATCGCGCGTTGCCAGCTTGACGAGTTGCTCCTCGGTGTAATGCTCGGTGCCCTTGGGGCGCAGCGGCAGCACCAGGTAGCGCAGGTTCGAGGTCGAGTCGTTGACGCGCACCTCGACGTGCTCGGGAATCCGGGTGCCGAATTCCTCCAGCACGGCGCGCGGCTCGCGCACCGCGCGCGAGCGGTAGGGCTTGCTCTTGTACCAGTCGGGCGGCAGGCCCAGCACCGGGCGCGGATAGCAGGAGCACAGCGTGCAGACGATCAGGTTGTGCACCGTCTCGGTGTTTTCCAGCACCGTGAAGGTGGTGTCGTCGTACATGGAGATGCCCATCTCCTCGGCCGCCGCGTTGCCGTCCGCCAGCAGCCGGGCCTTGAAGGCCGGATCCACCCAGGCGCGCGCCACCAGGCGCGAGCCGAGGATCGGCGAGCGCGAGTCGAGCACCTCGATCTGGTGGCGAACCTCGTCCGCCGTGATCAGCTCGCGCTCGATCAGCAACTCGCGAATCGCGATTTCCAGGATTTCGTAATAACCCGGTTGCTCGTTGTTCTCGATGGCCGCGTGCTCGGAATGGTCCGAATGGTCGTGCGTATGATCGTTTGCCATGTTTCGCCTTTATGCCTTTTCAAGCCAATTTTCAAAAATCTCGAGTTGCAGCGTGTCCGTCGGCGCGCCCTGGTTTTCCGGCCAGAGATCCTTTTGCGAGAAACGCACCTGGTAAAGCCAGAGCTGGCTGCCGGCGTTATGGCCGAATGCCTCCTGCTCGGGATTGATGTACTGCTCGACCACCCTCACCACCTGGCCGGGTTTGCCGCGCAGATAGAACGGCGTGCGGTAATGGCCGATCGGATAGCGGACCGACACCCTGACGTGGTCGCCCACCTGGAACGGCGACACCCGCCCTTCGCGATTGACGATGCCGGGAATCCTGGCGATGTGCGAAGCCGCGGCGGCGTGGGCCGGGGCGCCGAACGCGATCGCCGCGCCGCCGGCCACCAGCGACTTCAGCAGCGTCCTGCGGGCCGGCGAGCTTTCGTGGTTCGCCGAATGGGCGGGGTGAAGCGAGGGAGAATCATTGATCGACATGGCTGCCACCTTTCGAGGATACAGGCCTGAAAATCCTGTTTACCGCTAATGACGCAAAATCCGGAATCCAGGCGCGACGGTAATGATTGGTATGGGAACTCGATCGAAACCGCCATTGCCGATATCGTCGGCAAGCGGCGGATTCGATTCGATGCGTTTTTCGATTTCCAGCTGGAAATTGTTTCCGAATCGATATTTTCAGATTTGCCATGTCGAAACAAGGCACGAATCTTGGAAGCAGCGTCTAAGTCGGACCAAGCGCGGAAATGGACGGAAATGGCCCGGCGGCGGCCTGGGAATGGCCGCTGGAATCGGTTCGGAAAATGCCCCGCGGGCCGCGCGCGAAGTGATCGGCGCGGCCGCGAATCAAGGATCAGGGCTGGCGGGAAGGTGCGGCGGGAGAGTCGGGCGAGGACGGCGCGAGGGCGTAGGCCATGGCACGGCCGGATGGCGTGCCCGTGTCAGTGACCGAGGTTGGTTTCGCAATCTTCCCAGTACCGCAGCGGATCGCGGTGCTGCGGATAACGCTCGTTGAGCCAGCCCGTCAGGCGGCTCCATTCCGGGTGGCGGGAGCCGATCAGCGAGGACCAGATCTCCGAGCGTTCGAGGATCTTGCCGCTCGCGCGATCGCGGATCAGCAGGCTGCCGAGGCCGCTCGAGCTGTTGGTCTGCGATTCGACCTGGTAGCGCGGCAGGATCCGCAGTTCGGCGTCCTCGGCCCAGCCGTAGACGGCGCGAACCGTGTTCGCGGGGTCGCGCAGCTCGATCGGGCCGCTGGCCGGACGAATCGCCTTCCAGCCTTCCGGGAACTCGACGACGATCTCGTGGCCGCCTTCGCGCACCAGCTTCACGCGCCAGGCGCGTGCCATCGCCTCGCGCAGGCGGGCCGCCGACTCGTAGCCGGACGGCAGTTCGACCGCCATCGGCAGGGTGACCAGACTGTCCTTCCAGAGCCGGCTTTCGTCGGCGGCGCGCTCGATGGTCTCGAATCCGCTGCCTTCGAAGGGATTCACCGGCCGGCTCGACGCGCTCGTGCTGATGCTGCCACCGGGTAAGCCCGAAAAGAGACGCTCGGCGTCCTGTCGGGTCAGTTTTGTCTTTCCTTTTTTCATCAGTTCTTTTTGTGCCACGATCTCGATTACCTCGGGCCCGTGCCGGATACCGGCACCGCGCCCCTTTTTACGGGCGCCCGAATGGGCCCGAAGCGCCATTTTGCACGCATATTACCGGCTTGCCGGCCTCGGTGGGGCCGAGATGCGTAGAAGAATGGCCTGGCACCGGGCGGGGACACGGCGCCGAGCGCCCGGCTGCGATGTCCCCGCCCGCTTCTCAGCGCACGGCCCGTGCCCGGGATTGTCCGCAGCCGCCCACCTCGCATCGGCTCTCGCGCTCGGCGAGCAGCCGTTTCGCCGAGTCCGCCATGACCAGCACCGAGGCCGCCAGGATCACGGTGTCCTTGATGATCAGGCGGCCGTGCTCGGAGAGGAAGGGAAAGCCGTGCTGCGCGTCGCCCAGCGCTGGCACCCAGGTTTCCGGCGTGCTCGCCAGGAACGACAGCGTGACGAAGGGCGTGAGAAACGACAGCAGCCCGCCGAGCAGGCCCAGCTTGCGCGATGCGACGTTCGACAGCACCAGCAAGCCGATCAGGATCTCCAGCATTCCCAGGCCGCGCGAAAAGGCATAGGTGTTGTTGTCCCGCTGCCAGGCGCGTTGCTCGGGCACCAGTTGCCCTTCCTTCGTCATGTGCCGGGCGTAATCCTCGGGATGCTTGTAGAAGAATTCCATCACGGGACTTTGCGCCACCAGCGGCGTGATGCTGTCGGCCTCGTAAGGCACGAACTTCAGCGCGCCGATCCAGAGAAACACGATGGCGATCGAGATGCGGACCAGGTTGACGCCGAAACGATCGGCGCGGCTGGTGACCTTCAGGAAATGGATATAGGCATTCATGTACGTTTCAAACCACGGCGAGGAAAGTCTAGAGGAGCGCGGACATCCACCATGCCGCGCTCCCGTCCCGGATCAGCTGCCAAAGTAGACCGGCTTCAGGCCGCTGTTCTCGTCCGCGGCGATGCCGCGATTCGCGCCGCCGGCTTCCGAGCGCGCGGCCGGGTTGGCGCCGTAGCCCGCCGCGCCCTCGCCTTGCCGGTTGGCGGCGATGCGTTGCTCCGCGGCCTGCAGTTGCGTCGGGTAGCTGTTGTCCTCGCCACGGCCCACGTTGTAGCCGGCCTCGTGCAGCTGCACGATCTCGGCGCGTACCTGGGCGCGCGTCAGCGTGCCGGCCTGGGCGTTGGCGGTGCCGGCGGCGAATGCCGCGACGAGGGTGGTGGCGGCGACGAACACGGGGATAAAGCGCTTCTTCATGATCTTCTCCATCTGGCAAATTAGGTGTGCGTACAACCTTGTCGGCTCGACATGCTGGATCGATGCCGCCGGGTTGCCGGGATGCGTCGTGCTTGGTGATCGCATGAGCACACTGTAGTTGCCGGGCCGTCGCGCTTGAATGCCGGGCAAGCTCAACAAGATGCCCGTTCGTCTCACGATGGGGATCCGGAGCCAAAGCACCGCCGGCGCTTCGTGCGAGCCCTTCATTTTCATTTCGGCGAAGCGGCTCGCCAGCGGATTGAAAGGCTTCGCCGATCGGCACGAAGCCGGCCGCCGAGGGCTGGAGCCCGCGTCACGCAAGGGGCGCACAGACTGTTACATAAAGCGCGCCGCATCTCGTGCACGAAGCCTCGCGGAGGATCGTTATGCTCACTGTGGCCGCCGCGCCAGGCTTTCGTTTCCGTCAGGTCGAGATGGCCGCCACCCGGCAACACCGCTGCCGCAAGCCCGGGCTCACTCCGATGAACGACAAGCACAAGATCATGAAAGACACCCTGCCGCCTCGTCACCACCCCGCTCGCGCGATCGTCGCGTCCACGCTCGTGATCGCCCTGCTCGGCCTCGCCGCCTGCAACCGGAAGAGCGATGACGCGCCGCCGGCCGCCGCGGCCAGCGCCGCGAGCGCGCCGGCCGCTTCCGACGCGCAGCCGGCACCGGCCGCCTACACGCCGCCGAGCGCCGACCAGCTCTACCAGATGGTGGCGCCGATCGCGCTGTTCCCGGACAAGCTGGTGGCGCTGGTCCTGGCCGGCGCCACCTACCCCGACCAGGTCACCGCCGCCAATACCTGGCTCGGCCAGAATCCGACGCTCAAGGGCGCCGACCTGACGGCCGCCGCCGACGCGCAGCCCTGGGACCCTTCGGTCAAGGCGCTCACGGCCTTCCCGGCGGTGCTCTCGCAGATGGCCTCGAACATCGAATGGACCACCGCGCTCGGCCAGGCCTACTACCACGATCCGAACGACGTGCTGAACGCGATCCAGGTGATGCGCCAGCGTGCGCAGAAGGCGGGCCACCTGAGTTCGGGCAGCCAGCTGCACGTCACCCAGGTGGCGCAGGCCGCGCCGCCGCCGTCCTACACGCCGGCGCAAAGCGGCCCGGCGATCTACGAGGGGCCGCCGATCGTGCCGCCGCCGCCCCAGACCATCGTGATCGAGCCAGCCCAGCCCGATACCGTCTATGTGCCGGCCTACAACCCGGCGGTGGTTTACGGCGAACCGGAGGTCTACCCCGGTTACGCCTACCGGCCGAGCTACGACACCGGCGCGGTGGTCACCGCGGGCGTGCTGTCGTTCGGGGTGGGGATCGCCGTGGGGGCGCTGTTCAGCCATCACGACTGGGGCTGGCATTCGTGGGGCGTGAACTGGGGCGCGCCGCATCCGGGCGGCCCGGCCTGGGGCAACCGGGAACGGCCGGCGGTGGTGTACAACCACACCACCTACATCTCGAAGTCGACCACCGTGATCAACAACATCCACAACACGCGGATCACGAACAACGTCACCAACAACTACGGCAACACCACCAACAACGTCGGCAACCTGGTCAATCGCGGCGCGCCGCCGGCCGGCGTGGCCGCCGCGCAGCAGATGCGCGAACAGCAGGCCGCGCGCGAGCAGCAGATGCGCGAGCATCCGGGGGCGCCGCATCCCGCTCCGTCGGCGATGTCGATGCCGCATTTCGGCGCCAACGATACGCGGCCGGGCGAACGGCCCGAGCCGCATCCCGACGCGAATCGTCCGAACGAGATGGCCGCGCATGCCGGCCCGGGCGAGCCGCATCCGGGTGAGGCGCGGCGCGTCGAGCGCAACGAGGCGGCCCAGGGCGGCGCCCATCCGCCCGCCGAGGGCCGCGCGCCCGAAAACGTCCCGCATCCGCCCGCCAACGCGAACGCGATGCACGGCCCGAATCCGGCGAACGGCGAGATGCGCGAGATGCCCGGCATGCCGATGCACCA
>NZ_VWWK01000117.1:0-23151 GCF_011753035.1 Burkholderia sp. Ax-1720
CGCAGCGGCCGGCCCGGCAGCAGCGCGAAGCCGGCCGCCGCCAGCCAACCGGCGATCGCCAGCGCCGCGAGCGTGCCGGGGAAGGCGGCGAGCACGCCGAGCCCGTGGCCGGGCACGATCCGGTTGGCGCGGAAGGTCACGAAGGGCAGGGCCAGCGCGCCGAGCACGGCCAGCATGACCAGCACGCCGATCCGGTCGAGGCGCGGGGAGGGGGCAGCGTTCGCCGCGGGCGCGGCGGCCTCGCTCATTGCACGAAGCCCTTGGCCTTGAGGTAGGTGGCGGCGACGTGCGCGGCCGGTTCACCGTTGATCTGGATCCGGCTGTTGAGCGTCTGCAGGGTCTTGAGGTCGAGGCTGGCGAATACCGGCTTGAGCCAGTCGGCGATCTGCGGATGCGCCTTCAGCACCGCCTCGCGGATCACCGGCGCGGGCGCGTAGACGGGCTGCACCTTCTTGTCGTCCTCGAGCAGCACCAGCCCCGAGGCGGCGATCGCGCCGTCGGTGCCGTAGACCATCGCCGCGTTGACGCCGTCGGTCTGCGCGGCGGCCGCGCGGATGGTGGCGGCCGTGTCGCCGCCCGAGAGCACCAGCAACTGGTCGGGCTTGAGCTTGAAGCCGTAGGTCTTCTCGAACGAGGGCAGGGCCGAGGCGCTGTTGACGAACTCGGCCGAGGCGGCCAGCTTGACCTTGCCGCCGCCTGCGATCCAGCGGCCGAACTCGCTGAAGGACTTCAGGTGCTGCTGGCCGGCCAGCGGGCCGAGCACCGCGATGCCCCAGGTGTTGTTGGCCGGCGCCGGCGCGAGCCAGACCAGGTGGTTGGCCGAGTAGTCGAGCCGCTTGGCTTCGGCGTAACCCTTGGCGGCATCCTTCCAGACCGGGTCGTCGGTCTTGTTGAAGAAGAAGGCGGCGTTGCCGGTGTATTCGGGGTAGATGTCGATCTCGCCGGAGGTGAGCGCCTTGCGCACGATCGGCGTGGCGCCCAGGCTGATCTTGTCGACCACGGCCAGGCCGTGCGACTTGAGCACCTGCGCGATCAGGTTGCCGAGCAGGCTGCCTTCGGTATCGATCTTCGAGGCGACGGTGATCGAGTCGGCGGCCTGGGCGTTGCCGGCGGCAAGGCCGGCGCCGAGCGTGACGACGAGCGACAGGGCGGCGGGCAAGGCCGCGACGAGGCGGCGGCGAACGGCGAAATCCATCGTGGTACGGCCTCCGGTGGGGACGGTCGGGAAACGTGGCGCGGATCGCCAAACGGCGTCCAAGGTACTTGACTGGGGCGGCTTTGGCAAACGGCACGGGGGCAGATCGCCCGCGCTCGCGCCGCGGGCGGGGGGCTTGCGGCGGCGAGGCATGCATCGTGCGACGGCCGGAACACGGCACGCGACGCAGGCGGGATGCCTCGGTCGGGGTCGGACCGCGCGCGAGCCGCGCCGGGCCTAACGCCCGGCTTCCTGGCGCGATTTCCGGGCAATTACCGACGATGACACCGCGAAATCCATAGCGCGATTCAATTTGCGCAACGGATAGCGGCGTCGTTCAATGTGCTTCCCCGCCGTCGTCGGGCCCGTTGTCGTTATCGTCCGTCCCTCGTTCGTCCATCCCCTGGAGCGCAACACATGGCCGCGCAGATCAACGTCGAAGAGATCGTCGAATCGATCGCCTCCGAAACCCGCATGCCGAAGGAAACCGTTTCCGAACTCTACGAAAAGACGCTCGCCGAATATCGCGACGGCGCGCGCATCCTCGACTACGTCGCCCTGCTGGCCGCCAAGCGCGTGCGCGACGACCTGCGGCAGCAGAAGCGGCACTGACGGGCCTTCGCCCGTCGCCCCGTCGCCGCTATCCCGGCCATTCCTCGTCATCCATGAAGTGGAACGCGTGCCCGTCTCGACGGGCGGCGCGCGACGGCTTGCGCGCCGGCATTTCGCGAGTCGGGCCCCGGCTTCGCGTGCCTCGGCTGCACGCGGGGCCAGGCCGGCTTGCCGCCGGCCTCGCGCTCACAGCCCCGTGCCGCGGGCGTTGAGGATCAGGCGCAGCCCCAGCGCGGCGATCGCGCCGGCGGCCAGCCGGTCGATCACGCCGCGGGCGCGCAGGTACAGCTCGCGCGGCCGGCGCGTCGAGAAGCCGAGCGCGACGATGGTGTACCAGCCCATCTCGATCGCGAACACGGCCGGCGGCAGCACCAGGTAGGCGATGAGCGGCGGATGCGCGGGCAACAGCGCCGCGAAGATGCTGCCGTACCAGATCGCCGTCTTCGGGTTGCTCAGCTGGGTGGTCAGGCCGACGCGCAAGGAGCGCAGCGGCTGGCCGCCATGCCGGGCGATATCGGCGTCGAACGCGAAGTCGCGCTTCGCGCCGCGCCAGATCTGCAGCGCCAGGTAGAGCAGGTAGAGCCCGCCGGCCACCTTCAGCCCCACATAGAGCCAGGCCACCGAACGCAGCAGGGTATAGAGGCCCGCCAGCGCGATACCGGCGAATATCAGGCCGCCGATGCCCATGCCCAGCGCGGTGGCGAGCCCGTCGCGGCGCGACAGCCCGATCGCGTTGCGGGCCACCAGCACGAAGCTCGGCCCGGGAATCATGGCGCCCAGCATCAGCGCGGAAAGAATGGCGACGAATGAAGCGGCAACCTGCATCGAATGACTCCTGGTGGAACGAATGAAGCGGACAAGGGGGATTCTCGCGCGATTCGTCGGGAATCGACGAGCGCGGCGCGCGGCCGGGGCGATCAGCGCGAACCGCCCGACTTGCGGCGATGCTTGTCCGCGTACATGCGCGTGTCCGACTCGGCCAGCAACTGCTCGACCGAGGGATCCTCGCGCGGGTCGTAGTCGACGTGGCCGACGCTGAAGCGGATATCGTAGTCGAGCGAGGCCTGTTCGGTGCGCGCGTCGAGATTCTCGCGCAGCCGCTCGACGATGCCGGGCGCGTCCACCTCGTGCGAGGTGATCAGCAGGGCCACGAATTCGTCGCCGCCGAGCCGGCCGACCACGTCCATCTCGCGCAGCACGGTGCTCAGCGAGCGCGCGAACAGGGTCAGCGCGCGATCGCCCTCGGCGTGGCCGTAGCGGTCGTTGATCTGCTTGAAGTCGTTGAGGTCGAAGAACAGCAGCGAGGCGCGCCGGCCGCCGCGCTTGCAGGCGTTCAGCGCGTGCCGGGCCAGCACCTCGAAGCCGCGCCGGTTCGACAGCGAGGTCAGCGCGTCGAGCGTGGCCATCTGCACCGCCGCCACCTCGCGCTCGGCCAGCCCGGCCAGGTCGCGCAGGTGGGCCAGCTCGTCGGGGCCGACCTCCCGGGCCCGGGTGTCGATCAGGCACAGCGTGCCGAGGTTGGTGCCGTCGGGCAGCGCCAGCGGATGGCCCGCGTAGAAGCGGATGCCGGGCGTGCCGGTCACCAGCGGGTTGTCGGCGAAGCGCGGGTCGAGCGTGGCGTCGGGCACCACCAGCGGCTGGTGCGACAGGATCGCGTGCGCGCAGAAGGACACGTCGCGGGAAGTCTCGCGCGTCTCGAGCCCGAAGCAGCTCTTGAACCATTGGCGGTTCTCGTCGACCAGCGAGACCAGGGCGATCGGCACGTCGAAGATCCGTTTCGCGAGTCGCGTGATCCGGTCGAAGCGTTCCTCGTCCGGGGTGTCGAGCAGGTGCAGGCTGCGCAGCTTCGCAAGCCGCGAGGCTTCGTCAGCGGGAAGGGGGGCGCTGGACATGCGATCTCGTCTCCCTGGATGCCGGTGGCCGATGCGGGTGCCGATCCGCGCATGCCGCGAGTGTCTCGATGCGCGCCGGAACCCTGCTGCAATCCTAGTGCATTCGCCGCGATCCCGGAACGGGCCGGCGAGTGAAACGCCGGCGGGGTTTGTCTCGATGCGCGCGCCGGGGAATCCGCCGCCGCCGCCCAGCCGTGCCGATCGGTCCCGATCCGCTTGCGCCGAGCTTCCGGAAGGCTTACGGCAATCGCCCGCCGAGCCACGCCGGGCAAGGCTCGGCGCGCTCGGGGAAGTGGCGCCCGAACACCGCGCTGTAACAATCGGTCATTATCGTCACGCGGCGCGCGTGCCGTGGGTGAGCGGTGCCGCGTCCCGGACGCGAGCCCGCGTCCGCCGGATATCATTCGACGGAGAAACCCCATGCAGACGCCGGCACTACGGCACCTGATCCTGACCGGCACGCTCGCGACCGCGGCGCTGCTCGGCGCATGCAATGGCGACGGCACCTCGTCGGCGCCCGCCACCCCGAACGCGCCGCCGCCCAAGGCGGCCTGCGGCAACGGCGCGGTCGCGACCGCCCAGCTGCATTGCCCGCCCGGCTTCACGGCGCCGAAATCCTGAGCGCCGCACCACGACGACCGACATCATCAGGACCCCACATGGTCACCCAATCCCGACGCGATTTCCTGAAGTTCTCCGCCAGCCTGGCGGGCGCCACCGCCGCCACCACGCTGTTCCCCGAATCGATCCGCAAGGCCCTGGCCATCGAGCCTGCCACGGTCACGGGCACCATCCAGGATGTGCAGCACATCGTGGTGTTCATGCAGGAGAACCGCTCCTTCGATCACTACCTCGGCCACCTGAGCGGCGTGCGCGGCTATAACGACCGCTTCCCGGTGACCCTGCCCAACGGCCAGCCGGTCTGGTTCCAGCCTCGCCAGGAAGACCCGACCAAGGTGATCGCGCCGTTCCGCTACGACACCACCAACCCGGCCGTGAACGCGCAGTGCATCGGCGGCCTGCCGCATACCTGGGCCACCACCCACGGCGCGATCAACCACGGCCGCGGCGACAAGTGGGCGGTGCAGAAGACCAACATGACGATGGGCTACCACGTGCGGGACGACATTCCGTTCCACTACGCGCTGGCCGATGCCTTCACCGTCTGCGACCACTATTTCTGCTCGATTCCCGGCAACACGCACCCGAACCGCATGTACCTGATGACGGGCATGGTCGATCCGCTCGCCACCGGCGGCGGCCCGCTGCTCGACAACACGGACTACATCGACAACCAGTTCGACGCGATCCAGCTCCAGCCCTTCTCGTGGACGACCTATCCCGAGCGGCTCGAGAAGGCCGGCATCTCCTGGCAGGTCTACCAGCAGGGCACCGGTTTCGACAACTTCACCGGCAACTACGGCACCAACATGCTGGCCGCGTTCCAGAACATCGTGAACGCGCCGGCCGGCTCCTCGCTGCAGCAGCGCGGCAACAGCACGCGCACGCTGGACCAGCTCAAGGCCGACGTGCAGGCCAACGCGCTGCCGCAGGTGTCGTGGCTGCTGCCGCCGGCGGCCTACTCGGAGCACCCGAAGTTCACGCCGCTGTACGGCGCGAACTACATCTCGACGATCCTCGACGCGCTGACCTCGAACCCCGAGGTGTGGAGCAAGACCGTCCTGTTCATCATGTACGACGAGAACGACGGCCTGTTCGACCACATGGTGCCGCCGCAGCCGCCGACCTTCGTCGCCAATCCGCCCGTCAACGTCGGCGCGAGCACGGTGGATATCTCGCTGGAGCGCCACAACGTGGTGACGGCCACCCAGCAGGGCACCTATACCGCCGACACGCTGCCTTACGGCCTGGGGCCGCGCGTGCCGATGTTCGTGGTCTCGCCCTGGTCGAAGGGCGGCTTCGTCAGCTCGCAGGTGTTCGATCACACCTCGGTGCTGCAATTCATCGAGCAGCGTTTCGGCGTGAAGGAAACCAATATCTCGCCGTGGCGCCGCGCGGTATGCGGCGACCTGACCTCGACGCTCGACTTCACCAAGTCGGACGCGAGCTTCCCGAGCCTGCCGAACACCGCGAACTACGTGGCCACGGCCGACCTGCAATGCGCGCTGCCGACCTCGCAGGCGGCACCGGCGGCCACCGCCGCGCCGAGCATCGCCGCGCAGGAGCCCGGCACGCGCCTGGCGCGCGCCACGCCCTACGAGCTGCACGTGAACGGCCAGTTGACCAATGCCGGCTACACCATCACCTTCGCCAACGGCGGCACGGCGGGCGCGCACTTCTGGGTCTACACCAACGACGCGACGGCGATGCCGCGCGCCTACACGGTCGAGGCCGGCAAGCAGCTCTCCGACACCTGGGCGCTCGATGCCGGCGGCGGCTACGTGGTGCATGTATATGGCCCGAACGGCTATTTCCGCCGCTTCATCGGCTCGGCCTCGGGCGAGGCCGCCGCGCATCCGGACCTGACGACCTGCTACGACGTGGCCAACGGCAACGTCTACGTGACGCTGGCCAACGGCGGCAGCGCCGCGATGACGGTGACGGCGGTCGACCTGGCCTATGGCCAGGCCCCGCAGACCCTGACGATCCCGGCCGGCAAGAGCGTCGAGTCGCATTGGGACCTGTCGTGCAGCGCATCGTGGTACGACCTGCAGTTCACGGTGGCCGACAACCCGTCCTGGCTGCGCCGCATCGCCGGCCACGTCGAGACGGGCCAGATCAGCACCACCGATCCGGCCGCCAAGGCGCCGGTGACCAAGGCGATCTGAGCCGGCGCGGCGCTCGCCCGGCCATTGGCCGGGCGGGCCGCCTGCCGCATCCACGGCGCGAGTTCCGGGAAGGCGGCTCGCGCCGTTTCCGTATTTGCGACCCTCATTCCTCCCCGGCCGCCGGCGCACCTGCGTGTTGCGTGAAACCGACAGCCCGATGCAACCCCGCGCCGGGCGCGGCCTTGCGCCGCCGCACCCGGCGGGGCGGACGGGCGGCATCGCCAGGCACATGCCCGCCACCCTAGGTGGAAACCCTAGGTAAAAACCCTGAGCTGGGCTAGAATGGCGCCTCAAAGGAGGATTGAGGGATGCCTCACCGTTTCGTCGTACTCGAAAAGATCGCTTTCTCGCTGGTCGTGATGTCAGCCGTTGCCTGCACCGCCTTCATTACCTACGAACGCTGCCCCGACGACGTGCGCGACGCGCTCGACGCGGGCAAGGACATGCTGGCCACCAGCGCGGCCGGTTATTCGATCGCCTGCGCCTCGGCCGATCCGAACGCCTGCATCGGCCTGCCGACCTACTGATCCCGCTTCGGGCGGCGCTTTTCCGTCCCGCCCCGGTTCTGCCTCGGTTCCGCCTCGGTTCCGTTCCGATCCCGCCCGGCTTTCCCCGCTCGACACGCCCCGCCAGCCTGCGCGCGGCCCGGCCTCAGCGCCCCGGCTGCGAGACCCGCTCCAGCGTATTCGACACTTCCTCGCGCGAGGCGCCGCCCGCGCGCGTGGCGATATCGCCCAGCGAGAGCATGCCCACCAGCCTGCCTTGCCCGTCGACGACGGGCGTCCTGCGAATGCGCGCCTCGGCCATGCGCTGCTGGACCGCGTCGAGATCCTCGTCGTCGCGGCAGCTGACCGGCCGCCGCGTGAGCACCTCGCCGGCCAGCGCGCGCACCGTGAGGTCGCGATCGGTCACGATGCCGACCAGCCGGCCGCGCTCGCAGACCGGCAGCGCGCCGACGTCGTAGTACGCCATGTGCTGCGCCGCGTGCCGGATCGTGTCGTGCACCGCGACCGACACCACATCGCGCGACATCACCTCCCTTACCCGAATCATGGCCGAGCCTCCCGGTGGTTCCGTGTGGATCGACGTCGGGCGCGCAAGCCGCGTGCCGCGCGAGGCCGGCAGGCGAGCGTGCCGCAGCCGGCACGGCCCTTGCGGCATCGAGAGCAGGGGCGCGAGGCGCCGGCTCGAACCAGGAGGACATCATGGCGATGATCGTGACAGGCAACTTCCACACCTTCAACGACGCCGAGAACGGCCGGCGCCGCCTGCTGGACCGGCAATTCCGGCGCGACGACATCTCGATCTTCTTCCTCAACCCGAGCGGTCAGCACGGGCGCTTTCCGATCGGCGGCGACGTCTATGCCGATTCGGCGGCCAAGCCGGGCGGCCGCGGCGCCATCGCCGGCACGCTGCGCGGCGTGGCGCTCGGGCTGCTGCTCGGGCTGGTCATCTACGCGATCGGGCACACGCCCTGGTGGGTGCCGGTCGCCACCACGCTGGCCGGTGCCTACGTCGGCGCATTCGGCGGCGCGCTCTCGCGCATGCGCGGGCGGGCCGAGGAGGGCACCGGCACGCTGGAGCGCACCGAGCACGGCGTGGTGCTGGCCGCGCATGTCGACGAGGCCAATGCGGGCGCCGCCGAGGAGATCCTGCGTTCCACCGGCGCCTTGTCGGTCGAGCGCTGCGACGGCGACTGGCAGGATGGCCGCTGGCGCGACTTCGACCCGACGCGACGCCCCGACGAGGCGCCTTGAGGCGCGGGGTCGGAGCAGGGCGCCGGCCCCTGGAAGATTTGCAAACCAGGATGTAGTGGAGGCAGTGGCCAGGCGAGACGCCGCCGCGTGGCGGCGTGCCGGCGCGGCATGCGATTTGCGTGATCCGTGGCAGCAGCGCGCGAGGCGCCCGCCATCCGCGGCGCCTCGCGCCGTCCCGCAACCATCGAGCCGAACGCCGGGGGCTGGCATCCCGGCGATGGCAAGGAGCCCGAATGAAACCGGTCAAATCGAATCCCTATCCGCAGCAACAGCACGAGAAGGTCGGCGAGAGCCCGGTGAAGACGCCGGCCGCCGGCAAGGACCAGCCGGACGCGAACGCGCAGGCCAGCGGCTTCGCGCGCAACCAGACGCCGGAAACGGTGGCCGGCAAGACGCCGACCGGCCTGCCGCCGATCGAGCGAGGCGAACGCGGCGACCAGCATGCCGACCCGGTGCGCCGCGCGGCGGCGCGCATCACCTCGCTCGACAATGCCAACATGGCGAGCACCGACAATTCCGTCGACGTCGACGGCAAGGGACAGGAAGCGCGTCGCGAGGCCTCGCCGCTGCAGGACAACGTGATTCATTCGAACGCCTCGCTCGACGACAGCACCGCGCCGCCCGACGAGGGGCTGGGCGGCATCGACAGCCAGCCGCGCGCCGAGGTGCTGGCCCGGCCCGGCTGGGCGGTACGCGACCAGGGCATGGTGATGGTCGATCATCGCGAGGGCAACGGCATGCGACGCGCCGAGCGCCTGTTCAGCTTCGAGCGCGACGGCTCGCACTGAGGCGGCTGAAGCGGCACCGAGGCGGCATCGACGCGCCGGGAATGTGCACCACGATTCGCTTCGCATGACGGTGGTGGCCCGCAAACCATCGCGAGCCTGAACTTCCGCACCTTCGTCCAGCGCGCCTGCGCCGCCGCCACCATCGTCGCCGCCGCCGTTCCGGCCCCCGGCCGCGAACGGCGTTTCATGCTACGCTTGCGCCCGGCCTACGCCAGCCCGGGCCCGCCGCCCTCGCATCGATCGCGCGAGGCCGGCCGCCTGGACGGCCCGATCCATCCGATCGGCGCCCCGGCCGATCGAGGCCGCCCGATTTCGCCTGATTGCGCGCGCCGCGATTGCGCCGGCCGCGATCCGCGCCTCGCCGGTCCGCTCGTTCCTCCTCTCACTTTTTTGCCGTATCCGCCCATGTCGACCTTGCCCTCGTCGCCGGCTCCCGCGCCGCGCGCCTTCGATTCCATCAATCCCAAGCCGCTCGGCATCGCGCTGGTGCTGGTGCTGCTCGGCGCGATCTATCTCGCGCAGACCGTCAGCCTGCGCCAGGCCGCGCTCTACCTGGTGGGCGCGCTGCTCGGCATGACGCTCTACCACGCCGCCTTCGGTTTCACCTCGGCCTGGCGCGTGTTCATCGCCGACGGCCGGGGCGCCGGCCTCCGCGCGCAGATGCTGATGCTCGCGATCGGCGTGCTGCTGTTCTTCCCGGCGCTGTCGGCCGGGACGCTGTTCGGGCAGCCGGTGGTCGGGCTGGTCTCGCCGGCCGGCACCTCGGTGATCGTCGGCGCCTTCATCTTCGGCATCGGCATGCAGCTCGGCGGCGGCTGCGCCTCAGGCACGCTCTACACGGTCGGCGGCGGCAGCACGCGCATGATCGTCACGCTGCTCGCCTTCATCGTCGGCTCGGTGGTGGCCACCGCCCACATGCCGTTCTGGACCTCGATGCCGCAACTCAAGCCGCTCTCGCTGGTGCACGCGCTCGGCGTGGCACCCGCGATCGTGCTGAACCTCGCGGTGTTCGCCGCGATCGCCGCGCTGACCGTGGCCATCGAGAAACGCCGCCACGGTCGCCTGGTCAACGCACCCGAGCGCGCGCCGCATGCCTCGCCCTGGCTGCACGGCCCCTGGCCGATGCTGGCCGGCGCGGTGGCGCTGGCGGTGCTCAACTTCGCCACGCTCGCGCTGTCGGGCCGCCCCTGGGGCGTGACCTCGGCCTTCGCGCTGTGGGGCGCCAAGGGTTTCGCCTCGCTCGGCCTCGACGTGGCGAGCTGGAAGTACTGGCTCGCGGGCCCGAACGCGGCGGCGCTGTCGGCACCGGCCAGCCACGACGTGACCACCGTGATGGACATCGGCATCATCCTCGGCGCGATGGCCGCCGCCGCGCTGGCCGGCCGCTACGCGCCGGTCTGGCGCATCCCCCTGCGCTCGCTGCTGGCGGCCGTGGTGGGTGGCCTGCTGCTCGGCTACGGCGCGCGCCTGGCCTATGGCTGCAATATCGGCGCCTACTTCAGCGGAATCGTCTCGGGCAGCCTGCATGGCTGGCTGTGGCTGGTCTGCGCGTTCGCCGGCAACGTGCTCGGCACGCGCCTGCGCCCCTGGTTCGGGCTCGAGGTCGAGCGGGTGAGGAATACCGGCTGCTGAACCGACGCGGCGCGGGCTGCGCCGCTGTTTCCTGGTCGCCTCGTCGAAACGCGCGACATGCCTCACGGCATGTCGCGCGTTTCGTTTTTGCTTGCTCGCGCAACGGGTTCGCGGGCGCCGGCGCGTGATCATGGATGTCTTGTCCTTCTGATACATTACGCGTCGCGCCGCATGCCGCTGGACGCCGGCGCGCAGAACAACAACCCCGACGCTGAGAGAACAAGCATGCTTGCACATAGAATCCGACTCGTCTCGGCCGGCGCGATGCTGGCCGCTTCCCTGGCGATGGCGCTGCCCGTCGCGCACGCCGCCCCTGTCGTCAAGAAGGTGCGCCTGATCGAGCTGTACTCGCGTTACGCGAAGAACGACAACATGGTGTCGGGCCTGCCCGAGTTCGGCGACGACAAGCGGATCCGCTTCAGCGCGGTGGTGGTCGAGCATTCGCAGGCGCTGGTGGGCGGCAATATCCTGTCGGCGGGCGACCCGTCCCAGCCCGACGAGGAACTCGCGCGCCTGAGCGGCTTCGACGACGCCGAGGCGCGCAAGCTCGACGCGCTGCCGGTGGGGGCGAAATTCAATGCGATCTGCTCGATCGGCTACACCCTGCACACCGATTACCTGTCGCTGACCGATTGCGTGGTGAAGTGATGGGCGCGCCGATCCAGTCGCGCCTGGCCACGCTGCTGGCCGGCCTCGCGCTGGCCCAGGGCCTGGCCGCGCCGGTGCATGCCGCCACGGCCGCTACGGCCACCACCGCTGCCGATTCGCGCAAGCTGCTCGGCGAGATCGTGCAGTGCCGCGTCTCCTTCGATCGGCTGGCCGCCTTCAACGAGCAGGTCGACCGGCACGCGCTCGGCCTGCCTTCGGCGACGACGCTCGGCGGCGCGCCCGGCGTGGCGTGGAAGGTGGACCCGGCGCTGAGCACGCTCGGCGTGAGCTCGGACACGGTGCTGCTGAACAGCCGCAGCGCGGTGTTCCTGGTGGTGGCCTCGGCGCATCCGGTCGAGGACCTGCTGGCGATGGTGCCGCGCGAGGGGCTACGCGTCGAGCTGCAGATGGGCCAGGACGCGATCGTGCGCAAGGACCTCGACGCGGATCACGCCTTGCGGGCCTTCACGATCGACGAAGGCCATTACGCGGCCGGATGCGTGTATGACGAACAGGCCTTCCTGAAGGCACGCGCGGCGCGCGAGAACGCGACGCCCGCGCGCCGCGCCGAGAAGAAGGCCCTGCAGGATGCCTTGAAGGATTGAAGCGGAATCGACGAGGGCGGCAGCTTCAGTCGGGACGTTCGAAGTCGCGTGCGATCCAGCGCGTCGCGCTGGCCTTGTCGAGGCGGAAGCCGGCCTGCACGGTGGCCTGGCCCAGTTGCTCGCCGCTGTCGTCGAAGGCCTTCAGGATGGCGTAGGGCTGGTCCTCGTCGGGCACGATGTCGAGCGTGACGGACACGCTGCGCTCGTCGGTCCACACCGTGACTTCCTTGTGCAGCATCGCCTCGCGCTGCTGCTCGTGGCGGCGCAGGACTTCCGAGGCGGTCTTGACCAGGGTGCGGAACGCATTGGCGTCGAGCGGCTTCGGATTCTTCTTGTCGCGGCCCATGGTCCAGGGGCCGACCAGCGCCGGCTCGGCCTCGCCGTCCTTGATCATCTCCACCGCCCAGCCGTCGTCGTCCTCGTTCTTGATCACGCGGGCGGTCCAGCCGTTGTCGCGCCAGAGGGTGTCTTCGTGGAGGGGCGGGAGATCGTCGGTGAGGTCGGCAGTGGTCATGAAGCGCGTGCGAGGTGAGGTCAGGCAGGGGTCGTATTGTAAACGTTTTGAGGCACGGGCCGGCAGCGGCCCGGCCGAACGGGAGAGCAGGAGAACCATCCAGTGAAGCGCATCTTCATCGTCCTCGCCGCGGCCCTGGCCCTGGCGGGCAGCACGGCCGCCCGCGCCGGCGACGAACCGCGCGCCGGCATCTACGCGTTGCGCAGCCTGCCCGACGCGCAGCTCGACTATCGCAGCCTGCGGCTCGCGCTCGACCACGGCCTCGTGACGGGCTGGTTCGACAATCCTTCCACCGCGCCGGCGGCCAACAATCCCGATCGCGACCCGACCTGCCGTTTCCTGATGACGGGCCGGCCGGACGAACATGGCCGCCTCGACTTCGCCACCGGCTTCGCGGGCGAGCGCGGCGGCCACATCGTGATACAGCGGGACGCGCGGGGCGCATGGACGGTGCAGGCGGTCGGCGATCTGCCGAACTGCGACGTGCCCACCATCGCCGTGGGCGATACCTTGAGCCTGGGCGAGGCGCGCGACTGGCGCGGCTTCGTCACGGTCGCGAGCCCGCGCGCGCCGCTCTATTCGGCGCCGCACGTGCAGGCCGTCACGCGTGCCTGGCTGGTGAAGGGCGACGTCGCCGCCGTGCTCGCGCGCGAGGGCGATTGGCTGAGGATCGACTACTTCTCGGGCGGCGGCGAGCTGCTGCGCTGGATTCGCCGCGCCGACCTGCGCGCCGACCTGCGCGCCGATTGACGGCGCGATACATCTTGCAACACAAGGGCCCGGCCCGCCGGTTTCGCGCCGCCTGGGCCCTCCATTACAATGCGCCCTTTTTTCCCGAAAAAAGACGCACATGAAATGGTTCGCCGCGCTCTGCGCGCTGTCGATCTCCGCGACGGCATTCGCTTCGTCGTGTCCGCAATTCTCTCCCGCCGGCCTGGAACCCGAACTCACCAACCCGAAGATGGTCCGGCAGGCCCGGCTGATCTGCTATTCGGATTTCGCCGTGCTGCACTCGGGCATCACCCACACGCCGTTGTGGTCGGCCGAGCACCTGAGCGCCGCGCACCTGGCCGAAGCGAAGGACGAGGTTCGTACCAATCGCTTCTTCGTCGAGCGGCGCCTGCCGGCCGGCGAGGGCGCGACGCTGGCCGACTATCGCCGCAGCGGTTTCGACCGCGGCCACATGAGCCCGGCCGGCGACCGCTGGAATCCGCAGGCGATGGCCGAGTCCTTCTCGCTGGCGAACATGATTCCGCAGAATCCGCAGAACAACCGCCGGCTGTGGGCGCGCGTCGAGCAGGCGGTGCGCGCGATGGCGGTGCGCGACGGCGAGGCCTATGTGGTGACGGGCCCGATGTTCCATGGCAGCGAGCTGCAGACCATCGGCGAGAGCCGCGTGATCGTGCCGACCGAGATCTTCAAGCTGGTCTACCTGCCGTCGCGGAACATGGCCTTCGCGATCGTGGTGAAGAACAACGACGCGAAACGATACGATATCGTGACCGTGCATCAACTGGAGGCCGCCAGCGGGTTGCGTTTCCCCGGCGTGCCGGAACGTCTGAAGGATAACAAGCCAGGAGGGTTGTCCGGTGTCTAAAGCGAATTTCACCGCATTTGCCGACGACAGCACCGTCGTCACCATCGCCGGCGACGCGCTGACGGTCAGCAACGATCCGTCGCGCATCCAGATCAGCGGCGATCTCGAGATCGCGCGCGACCAGGAAGGGCTCAAGCGGGCGCAGGCGCTGCTGGCCGCGCTGGCCAGCATCGTCGATACGCTCAAGGCCGTGCCCGACCTGCCGGCCAAATTGGCCGACGAGCCGCCGGCGCCCACCGGCAAGATCGCCAACCCGTTCTGAGAGGGGGCGCCGCCCGAGCCCGCCGCCGCCCGGCGGCGGCTTGGCCGGGGGCCCGAAGCTAGCGCGCCAGCAGCCAGCGCACGCGCGGCATCACCTGCTCGGCGAAGTCGCGCATGTCGGCTTCGAATGGCTGGAACTGCAGCATGAACAGTTCGATGCCGGCGCGATGGAAGGCCACGATGCGCTCGGCCACCTGGTCGTGGCTGCCCACCAGCCCCGCGGCGGTGCCGCCGTTCGAGCCGACGCGCGCCGATTGCGCGAAGGTGCGGAACATCACCGCGTTCGGGTCGATGTTGGCCTTCTGTTGCTCGCGCAAGGGTTTGTCGCGCTCGGCGAGCGCGAACAGATGCGCGAGGTGCGCCTCGGCCCGCGCCGCGCTGTCCCGCGCGATCACGAAGGCGGACAGCCCGAAGCGCAGCGGCGCCGCCGCGCCCGGGCGCGAGCGCGCCCCCACGTCGGCGATCAACGCCTCGACGGCCTCCAATGGCTGGCCGTTGATGAACCAGACATCGCCCTTGTCGGCCACCAGCGCGCGCGCCGGCTCCGATTCCCCGCCCACGTAGATGCGCGGCCGCGCCCGATAGGGATCGGTCGGCCGCAGCGCGTAGTCGTCGATGCGGAAATGCTCGCCGGCGAAGCGCACGGTTTCGCCGCGCAGCAGCGCCTCGACCACGGTGATCCATTCGCGGCCATAGGCGTAGCGCGCATCGTGCTCGGCGAAGCCGATGCCGGCGCGCTCCAGCTCCGGCCGGTTCCAGGCATTGACCAGGTTGATCGCGAAGCGCCCGCCGCTGATCAGCTCGATCTGCTGCGCCATCTTGGCCAGCACCACCGGGTGATAGAGGTAGGGCTTGATGGCCGCGATGATCTCGATGCGCTCGGTGAGCGCCGCGAGCGCGGCCGAGGCGGTCCAGGCCTCGAGCTGGTCGAGCGAGGGCTGGTGCGGGTTGACGGTGTGCTGGGCGACCAGCACCGAGTCGTAGCCGAGCCGTTCGGCCTCGAGCACCAGCGCCTTGTTGCGTGCCCAGGAGGCGTCATAGGGTTCGTCGGGGTCCTGCAGCGCCGCGCGCGAGCCGTGCACGAGCGCCCAGACGCCGAAGCGGGGCAGGGGGGCCGTCATCCGTGTTCCTTGATCCGATATGAAGCAACCCGACATGGTCGCGGCCGCGCGCGGGCGATCCAACCAAGTTTTTCAGCTAAGGATGTTCCGTTCCGGCGGTATCGCGGCTTCGCGGCAGCGCTTCGCACGGCCGAAGCGCCTTGCCGCGGTCATGTCTTGAATCGTGTATAAATGCATCTTTCATGACATCGACGCCGGGAGACGGCCATGCATCGAATCGGGTACCTGCTCTGCGACGGCTTCCAGATGATGGCGCTGGCCACCCAGACCATCTTCGAGGTCGCCAACCAGGCCGCCGGCGAGCCTTTCTACGCGGTCGACAACTATTCGATCGAGGGCGGCCCGCAACGCTCCTCGCTGGGCATGCAGGTGGAAACGCGCGCGGTGTCGCCGCGCGCGGGCGTCGACACCTGGATCGTGGCCGGCGTGATCGATCCGCTGGCGGTGCCGGCGCCCGGGCCGCTGCTGGCCTTCCTGCGCCGCTCCGGCTTGCGCGCGCGGCGCGTGGCCGGAATCTGCACGGGCGGCTTCATGCTGGCCGAGGCGGGACTGCTCGACGGCCGGCGCGCCACCACGCACTGGGCCTACGCGCGCGCGCTCGGGCAGCAGCATCCGGCGGTGCAGGTCGAGGACGATCGCATCTACATCGTCGACGGCCCGGTCTGGACCTCGGCGGGCATGACGGCCGGCCTCGACCTGGCGCTGGCGATGGTCGAGCACGATCTCGGCGCCGAGGTGGCGCGCAGCGTCGCGCACAAGCTGGTGATGCACCAGCGCCGCTCGGGCGGCCAGTCGCAGCATTCGGAGATGCTCGAGCTCGCGCCCAAGTCCGATCGCATCCAGAACGCGCTCAACTACGCGCGGCAGCATCTCGATCGCGCCGTCTCGGTGGAGGAGCTGGCCGCCGCGGCGAACCTGAGCCCGCGCCAGTTCAGCCGCGTGTTCACCAGCGAGACGGGGCAGTCGCCGGCCAAGGCGATCGAGGGCCTGCGCCTGGAGGCGGCGCGCCTGATGATCGAGCGCGGCACGCACTCGCTGGAGGTGATCGCGCGCGAGACCGGCTTTCGCGACCGGCGCCATCTGCGCGAGGCCTTCGTGCGCGGCTTCGGGGTGCCGCCGCAGGCGGTGCGGCGCGAGGCGAGGAGTGCCTGAAACCGATTCGATCGGAATCCTGAGCGTTCGTCAGCCGCGCTCGAATGCCGAATGCCGGCATGTCATATTCGTAATGAAAATGTAATTAAAAAATGGCCTGGCTGGATTCCAATAATGTCGAATGATTTTTCTGAATGACTCGCAGCAGGATCCGGAATGCCAGGTCGGTTTTTTCTGTAGTTTAAGAAGTTAACTGGCCGGCATATCGAATCCCGGACTTTCTTGATCAAAATCGCCGATTGAGAATGCGATATTGAACAAACGATTCGCCGATCCCCCGCGCTGGTTTTTCGAGCTGCCCGTCGGATGAGATCGAACAGGGGAGGCAGGTGAACCGTCAACAACATGACGAATTGTTGACGGCCTCGCACATCCCTTTGCCAGCAAGGGATGTCAGAGCCGGTGCGATGAAGAACAATGCCCCGGAATGGGCTCGTCCGGAGCAACAATCACCCCTTTCTTACCTGTGGAAAAATCCACTACTTAATAACAAAAAGATTATTCAGGAAATGAGTTCGACATTTCTGGGATTTCGATATTTCTGTTGACGCAGCGTTTCTCGCTATGTAAATTCCATTCGCGAAAACCAGATAAGTTAATTCCGAGGGTGAATAACCCGGTTGTGTCGTTGCTGCCGCCATGTCGATTCCAGGCCCTGGCCGGGCTTGGGAAGGCGGAATCAGAACGCCATGCGCGCGGCTTTGCGCGGCCATGGCGTTGACCATCCATCCTGAGAGAAATCATGTCCGTTCAACTAGGATACGCCGTCGTGCGCGAAGCACGGGATGACGCATGGGCGGTCGCCGAGGCGATCGTTCGCGAAGTGTTCGCCTTGCGCAACCTGCACCGTTCCGAGGACGAGACGCCGTACCGCTTCGCCGAGGAAGCGCGGCATCACATCGAGGCGATCCTGCCGGTGGTGGAGCGCGGCGAGCCGGTGACGATGATCCTGCCGGCCTTTCCCGGCAAGTCGCCGAACCGCAGCAAGACGCTCGGCGCCTTGCCCGACCTGGCCGAGAAGCACGCGCTGGCGAACCTGGCGCGGCTCTGCCGGCGCATCGGCGCGCTGCATGCGCCCGGCGCCAAGCTGATGATCTGCTCGGACGGCTACTGCTTCTCCGACGTGGTGAACATCCCCGATCCCGAGGTACGCCAGTACCTGGACAGCCTGGAAGCCTACGCGGGGCGCCATTTCCCCGGCGTGTTCGAGTTCTTCGACCTCGACGACACCTTCCGCTATCTCGACGACCTGACCTCCAAGCGCGAGGAACTGCTGATCGTCCACAGCGACTCGGTCGACCAGATCAAGCGCCAGTGCGCCGAGGATCCGGCCGCGATCGCGATGTACCGCGGCATCACGCGTTTCCTGTTCGAGGACACGCAGGGCATCGAGCGCTTCAAGGGCCTCAGCAACACGGCGATCCAGAAGATGGCGCGCAGCAACGCCTACCGCGTGATCCAGCGCAGCAACGCCTGGGGGCGGCTGATCGACCACGGCTTCCCGAACAGCCTGCGCCTGTCGATCCACCCGCAGTTCCGCGTCTCGAAGAAGATCGGCATCCGCCTGGTCGACTGCGACGACGTCTGGCTCACGCCCTGGCATTCGGTGGCGGTGCGCGAGAACGACCGGATCGTGCTGAAGAAACGCTCCGAGATCGACGAGCGCAATTCCGTGCTGGTGTTCACCGACGGCATTCCCTGCCACTTCGTCCACTTCCCGCAACCGGACCTGAGCGCGCTTCACCATGGCTGAACGAAATCTCCCGCCGGCGGGGCCCGCCGTGCGCCCGCCTCCCGTGATCTACCTGGCGCTGCTGGCGATCCTGTCGATGCTCGGCACCGACATCTACCTGCCCGCGCTCGGCGAGATCCAGGCCGAGCTCGCCACCTCGGTGTTCCTGGTCGGGCTCTCGCTGACCGTCTACGCGGCCGGCACCTGCGTGACGCAACTGCTCTACGGGCCGGTGTCGGACGCGGTGGGGCGCAAGCCGGTGCTGCTGTTCGGGCTGCTGGTGTTCGTCGCCGCCACGCTCGGCTGCCTGTTCGTGCGCGACATCGGCGGCTTCCTCGCGCTGCGCTTCCTGCAGGCCTTCGGCGTGTGCGCGGCCACCGTGCTCTGGCAGCCGATCGTGACCGACGTGCACGCCGGCAACGACGAGCGCGTGCGCGGCATCTTCGGTTTCGTGATGTCCTTCGTCGGCATCTCGCCCGCGCTCGCGCCGCTGGCCGGCGGCGCCATCGCCGGGGCCTTCGGCTGGCGCTACACCTTCGTGGTGCTGCTCGCGCTGGGTGCGCTGATGCTGGCGTGGACCGCCGTGCTTTATCGCGAGACCCATCCGCGCGCGCGCCGCGCCGCGCGCCCCGCCGGGCTGCGTGCCGTGTTCGCGCCGTATCGCACCCTGCTGGGCGACCTGGGCTTCCATCTTTATGCCTGGTCGGTGGCGGCCGCGGTGGGCGGCTACATGGCCTACCTGACGGTGGCACCGTTCGCGCTCGCGCAGTTCGGCCTGGCGCCGGTGTGGATCGGCGTGAGCTTCCTGCCGCTGGCCGGCCTGTTCGGGCTCGGCGGCGCCGCGGCCAAGGGGCTGGCCGCGAAATACGGCGACGAGGGCGCGCTGAGGATCGGCGCCGCGCTGGCGGTGGCCGCGGGCGCGCTGTTCTGGCTGTCGATCGAGAGCGGCTTCGGCGCCACGCCGCTGCGCTACGTCGCCCCGTTCGGGCTGATGACCTTCGCGATCGGCATCACCATCCCCACCGGCTCGGCCGGCGCCATCGCGCGCTTCGCCTCGATCTCGGGCGCCTGCTCCAGCGCGATGAACTGCCTGACCTCGGTCGCGGTGCTGGTGGCCACCATCCTCGCCTCGATCGGCTACCAGGCGGCCGGCAGCCGGCCGCTCGGCGCGATCCTGGTGGTCGCGGCCCTGGTCTCGCTGGCCTGCGCGGCGGCCTTGCGGCCGGCTCACGCCCGCCGGCAGGTTCCCGCCCGCTGAAGCGGGCTCATTCGACGCACGGAGATAGCATGAAGCAATTCGGAATCAGCAATGAACGCTGGCTGGATGAATGCACGCTCACGTCCGGCCAGCCGTCCGCCGAGCAGTTCGGCCGGCTGGCGAGCGAGGGGGTCGAGGTGGTGATCGACCTCGCGCCCACCGACGCGCGTTATTCGATCGAGGACGAGGCCGGGCTGATGCAGCGCCTGGGCATCGAATACCACTTCCTGCCGGTCGACTTCAAGGCACCCACGCTGGCCGACTTCGTGCGCTTCTGCGCGGTCTATCACGCCAGCGCCGGGCGCCGGCGCCTGGTGCACTGCGCCGCCAACTACCGCGTTTCGGCCTTCGTCGCGCACTACCAGATGATCTACCACGGCTGGACCACCGAGCAGGCCGATGCCTGGGTCGCCGACATCTGGAAGATGGCCGACTACCCGGTCTGGGAGCGCTTCGTCCGCATGTTGCGCGACAACCTGTTCGTGGCCCGCGCCGCATGAACCGGCGCGCCAGCCCGCTCGAGGATCACGCCGCCGTGGTCGAGCGCTTCATGGCCGTGTTCGCGGCGCGCCTGTCGCGCGAGGGCGAACTCGCGCGGCTCTCGCCCGCGCAGCGCGACGAGCTGGCCACCAAGGCCCATGCCTTCGTGGCGCGCGGGGAGCCGATCCGGCTCACGCTGCCCGGCTTTCCGCTCAAGGCGCCGCTCGCCTCGGGCAAGGTGCTGGGCGCGCTGCCCGACGCCGGCGAACGCGCGGCGCTGGCCTATCTCGACGCGTTCTGCGAGGAAGTCGCGAGCTTCCACGCGCCGGGCTGCCTGCTCGACCTGTTCAGCGACGGCCTGACCTTCCACGACCTGCTGGGCGTGCCGCGCGAAGTGGCGAACCGCTATCACCACGCGCTGCGCGAACTGCACGCCTGGCGGCACCTGGTCTGGCATTCGTATTCGAGCGTCGATCCCGCCTTCGACCGCGCCACCGACAGCGCGGATCGCGCGCTCGCGCCTTATTGGCCCGAGCCGCGCGCGCTGCTCGCGGATGTCCGTCATGCGCGTCGCGTCGCCTCGCTGCGCGGCTTGCTGGCGCGCGAACGCGGCCTGGGCGCCGGCGACGTCGCGGCCGGGGAACCGGACGAACACCCGGCGAAGCACCCGGCAAGGCACCCGGCGGGCAGCGCGATCCCGCGCTCGGGACCCGCCGCCGGCGCGCCGCCCGATCTCGAAGCCGACGCGCGCCGCATGGCCGAGCGCGGCATCGCGCTCGATGCCTTTCTTGCGGCGAGCCTGCCCGACGGGATCCGGCTCACCGTCCACGACCCCGCGCCCGAGCAGCGCAAGGTTCCTGTCCGGATGCATGCCCGCCGCGGCGAGGCCGCGCTGCCCTGGCATGGCGTCCTCGTGTATCGAACGAATGGAGAAACCATCATGCTGAGCAAACAAGCCGCCATCGACGAACTGGACGTGGCCGTGATCGGCCGCGCCGGCCAACCGTGGTGCGGCGTGGAGGGCGCCGCGCCGCTGGCCGAGCGCTGCGACATGGAGATCGTGCATGGCGAGGATTTCGGCCTGCTGGTCACGCCGCGGGCCGACGGCGGCAGCCTCGACTGCAATGCGCTGCCGCGCGAAGCGGTGGCGGCCCTCACGCGCCGCTACGGCTTCGTGGTGCTGCGCGGCTTCGAGGTGGCCGACGAGGATGCGCTGGTGGCCTTCACCTCGCAGTTCGGCCGCCCCTACATCTGGCAATTCGGCCCGGTGCACAAGGTGATCCCCGAGGAGCAGCCGAACGGTTACGTGCATTCCTTCGAGTCGGTGCCGCTGCACTGGGACCTGAGCATGCTGCCGCTCACGCATCCGCTGGTGCAGGAGGACGAGCACTTCGCGGCCACCCTGTTCACGCTGCATTGCCGCAAGGCGCCGCGGCCCGGCGAAGGGCAGACCACCCTGGTGGACGCGCGCGCGATCGCTCGCGATCTGGATGCCGCCACGCTCGCGCAGTGGGAGCAGCTGAGCCTGACCTACAACACCAGGATGACCTATTTCGGCGGCGTGCCGCGCACCTTCCCGCTGATCGCCGCGCATCCCGAGACCGGCGAGAAGCTGCTGCGCTACCAGGAAGGCAGCGAATCCTCGCTGCAGCGCTTCGAGGTCGGCGTCTCCACGCCCGGCCGGGTGCCCGAGGATTTCGTCGCGCGCGTCAACGCGCTGGCCTATTCGCCGAAGTACCTGGTCGAGCACGAATGGCAGGACGGCGACATCGTGATGGTCGACAACTACAGCGTGCTGCACGGGCGCCGCGCGATGTCGCGCGATTCGGCCGCGCGCGAGCTGTGGCGCGTCCAGGTCTATTGAAGCGCCGGCGGCGAGGAACCCGATCTTGACTTTCGCGACCCGACCCCTGCGCGTGCTCTGCTTCGGCGAGGCGGCCACCTTCGCGCACGTGGCGCGGCCCTATTGCCTGGCCAAGGCGCTCGACAAGCGCGCCTTCGAGGTGCACTTCGCCTGCGACGCGCGTTATGCCTATGTCCACGACGATCCGGCGGTCCGCTATCACGAGATCCATTCGAAGAGCGCCCAGGCCTTCCTCGACGCGATCGAGACCGGCGCGGCGCTGTATTCGAAGCGGGAGCTGATCGACTACACGGAAGAGGATCTCGCGCTGATCCGGCATGTCGAGCCCGACGTGGTGGTCGGCGATTTCCGCCACTCTCTGTCGGTCGCCACGCGCCTGGCCGGCGTGCCCTACGTGGCGCTGATCAACGCCTACTGGAGCACCGGGGTGGACGATCCGGTGCTGCCGGTGCCCGAGATCCGCGGCCTGAACATGTCGCGGCTGCCGTTCGTGCCCAGGCTGATGCCGCTGATGGGACGCATCGTGCTGGCCTTCCAGGCCCGCGCGCTGGACGGCGCGCGCCGCCACTTCGGCCTGCCGCCGTTCGCCTCCTGCCGAGCCGGCTGGACCTTCGGCGACCGCGTCGGCTACTACGACTCGCCGTCGCTGGTGCCGCTCGCGGCGCTGCCGGCCGGGCACGCCTATCTCGGCCCGGTGAGCTGGTCGCCCGCCGTCGGCCTGCCCGACTGGTGGAGCTCGCTCGACGAGGGCCGGCCGCTGGTCTACGTCTCGCTCGGCTCCTCGGGCGACGTGAGCCTGACCGACCGCATCGTCGACGGGCTGCTCGAGACGGGCCTGCAGGTGGTGACCACCTCGGGCGGCCGCTACCTGCCGGCGCCGCGCGAGGGGCTGTACACCGCGAGCTTCCTGCCGGGCGCCGAGATCGCGCGGCGCGCCGACCTGGTGATCAGCAACGGCGGCAGCCCCACCGGCTACCAGGCGCTCGGCGAGGGCACGCCGGTGATCGGCATCCCGACCAACATGGACCAGCTGCTGGCGATGCGCTACATCGAGCGCTACGGCGCGGGGCAGACGGTGCGGCCGGTGCGCGTGCGGCGCGGCGAGCTGCCGGCGATCGTCGCGCGGATGCTGGCCGATCCGGCCTACGCGGCGCGCGCGCGGGAAGTGGCCGGCGCCTTCGCGCAGATGGATCCGTTCACGGCCTTCCCGGCGCTGTTGCGCGAGGCGGTCGAGGCGCACGGCGCACACGGCGC
>NZ_VWWK01000118.1:0-23030 GCF_011753035.1 Burkholderia sp. Ax-1720
CGGCGAGCCGCGCGATGCGCCGGCGCTGGCCGCGCAGGCGCGCCAGCGCGTGGGCGGCCAGCAGCGCGAAGCCGGTGCCGGGCACGATCATCAACGTCATCATCAGCAGGTGCGCATAGGGCCGCTGCATGCTCAGCGCCATCGCGCCGTTGACGGCCAGCGTGGCGCACATGAAGCCGATCCGCACCAGCGCCGCATGGCGATGGCCGCGATAGGCGACGCTGCGGGTCAGCCTGCGCAATCGCAAGAGCGGCATGGCGGCAAGCGCGCGGGGACGCGCGGACAACTCGAGGGCGTTGCTACGCAGCAAGGTCAGGGTCCTGTTCATTCCGGTTCTCCCGTCTCGATCGGATCGAAGGCACGGTGCACATGACACCATGGCCGCCGGGAGGCGCGCTATCAGACGAGAGGGCGTCCACCCCCTACCAAGGTTTATCGGGCGATGCGCAGGTTCAGGTCGCGGGCGGCCCGGGCCACAGGCCGAGCGCGCGGCCGATCCACGACTCCAGCTCCGAGGCGTCGATCGGCTTGTCGATCACGCACAGCGCGCGGCTCGCGTTGGCGCGCTCGAGCGTGCGGCCCGAGGCGAACGCGGTGATGAAGACGGTGGGGATCAGGATGCCGCGCGCTTCGAGCAGCGAGAGCAGCTCGACGCCGTCGGTGCCGGGCATCTGCACGTCGCAGACCAGGCAGCCGGTGGCCGCGAGCGTATCCGATGCGAGGAATTCGTCCGCGGTCGCGAACACGCGCGCATTCCAGCCGAACGAACGCACCAGGCTGCTGGTGGCGGCACGCACGAACGGATCGTCGTCGACGATGGATACGAGCTGGTTGGCGTCTACGGACAAAAGAAATCTCGCTCATGACCTGGTGAACGAGGCGGCTCATCCGACCATCGTCCGGGGACTAGAGTACCGCGGCGCGGGGGGCGCCAACCATCATATCGAAGTATAGGGTGACCCCGCCGCGCGCCCGCGTGGCGGGCCGGAAGCCGCGCCGGGCGGGCGTTTTCGCGACGGGGCGCCGCCGCCCGCCCCGCTAGCGCGGCGCCAGCCGCTCGATGCCGAGCGCTTCCATCTTGCGCACCAGCTCGGCCACCGAGCGCGAGTTCATCTTGCGCATGGCCTGGCCGCGATGGATCTTCGCGGTGATCTCGGCGATCCCCATGCTGGCGGCGATCTGCTTGTTCATCAGCCCGTCGGCCACGTGCTGCAGCACCTCGCGCTCGCGCGGCGTCAGCGATTCCCAGCAGGCGCGCGTCTCGCCGAGCTGGCGGTCGGTGGCCAGGCGCGCCGCGTCGCGCTCCAGCGCGCTGATCACCGCGTCGATCATGTCCTGGTCGCGGAACGGCTTGGCGAGGAAATCCATCGCGCCGGCCTTCATCGCCTTGACCGTCATCGGGATGTCGCCATAGGCGGTCATGAAGATGATCGGCATGTGCGGGCCGCCGTCGTCCATCAGGGTGCGCTGGAAGGCCAGGCCGCTCTGCCCCTTCAGGCGCACGTCGAGCACCAGGCAGGCGGGGCCGCCGTGGCGCGGCGCGGCGACGAACTCCTCGATCGAGCCGTAGGCGCGCACCTCCAGGTCGATCGAGCGCAGCAGGCCGGCCAGCGCGCCGCGCACCAGCTCGTCGTCGTCGACGACGTAGACGATGCGGGCATCGCGGCGCAAGGCGGGATCGCTTTCGGGGGGACGGGAATAGGACATCGTGGTCAGGGCATGGCCCGTGAAGGCGGCCGCCGCGCGGGCGGCCTGGGTTCGGGGGCGCCGCCGCGGCGGCAGGCGACGGGACGGCCGATGCGGCAGGCCCGGCCGATCGAGCGCGGCGTATCGATCGCGTCGGCGACGTCGTTCACATCGATCGCGTCGATCGAGCGGCGCGGCCGGCGGTTCATGGCGCGAGCAGCGGCAGCGCGAAGCTGGCGCGGGTGCCGGCCTCGGCGCGCCGCGTCAGCGTCAGCGAGCCGCCATGCGCCTCGACGATCGAATGCGAGATCGCGAGACCCATGCCCATGCCGTTGTCCTTGGTGGTGAACAGCGGTTCGAGCAGGCGGCCGGCAATGCCGGGATCGATGCCGCAGCCGTGGTCGTCGACGCTCACGCGCGCCCAGCCGCCCGGCTCCTCGTCGCAGGACAGCACCAGCCGGCGATCGCCCGCCGCCTGCCCGGCCATCGCCTCGGCGCCGTTGGTCAGCAGGTTGATCACCACCTGCTGGAGCTGGATCCGGTCGCCCTGCACCTGCACGCCGGCTTCCAGCCCGCGCAGCTCGAGCGCCACCTCCAGCGCATCGAACTGCCCCGCCACCAGGGTGGCGGCCTCGCGCAGCGCCTCGCCCAGGTCGACCGCGGTGAACTGCGGCTCGGCCTTGCGGGCCTTGGCGCGCAGCGCCTGGATGATGGTCTTGGCGCGGGTCGCGCTGAGGCTGATGTAGCGCAGCATCTCGCGCGTCTCGTCGATATCGGGCGGCTCGCGGTTCAGCCAGCGCAGCGCGGCGCTCGCCGAGGTGTCGACCGCCGCGATCGGCTGCCCGACCTCGTGCACGATCGAGGCCACCAGCTCGCCCATCGCCTTCAGGCGGCTGGCGCGTTCGAGTTCGGCCAGCGCATTGCGCAACTGTTCCTCGGCCCGCGCGCGCTGGCCATACTGCTCGACCAGCTCCTCGTAGAGCCGCGCGTTCTCCAGCGCGAACGCGGCCTGGCTCGCGATCACTTCCAGCACCGCCGCCTTGGCCGCCGTAAACACCTTGGCGGCGAGCTTGTTCTCCAGGTAGAGCACGCCCACCAGGGTGGCATGCCGCATCAGCGGCACGCACAGCACCGAGCGCGGCCGGTAGCGGCGCACGTACTCGTCTTCCTCGAAGGCCGGCGCGTCGCGCATGTCGTCGATCAGCAGGCCGTCCTGCTTGCGCGCCACCGCCTGCACCAGCGACACCGGCAGCACCTCGGCGCTGAACCCCGCCCCCTGCTGCGTGACCGTGATCTCGCCGTCCAGCACGTAGGCCTGCGCCGGAACGCGCCAACCCTCGGCGCGCAGCAGCGCGAGCACGCAATACCCGGCGCCGGAATTCTCCAGCGCGGTGCGCAGCACCGTCTCGACCAGCCGCGACGGCACGATATCGCTGGCCAGCGCGTTCGAGATCCGCAGCACGGCCTGCACGTCGAGCTCGAACAGCCGGCTGGCGGCCGAGGCGCGCACATCGGACTCGAACACCGCCGGATGATCGGCCTGCAACTGCCGGACCTTGGCCATCGCGCCCCAGCGCTGCCAGGCACCGCGCGCATGACGCAGATAGGCGGCCGCCGGCACTTCCTCGCCGCGCGCGCTGTAGAAGCGCCCCGCCAGCTCGGCGGCCAGCGCCTCGACCTGGGTGAAGCCGTGACGCCGCGCGTGGGCCACCGCGGCGGCATAGGCGGCGCCGGCTTCGGCGGCGCGATCGCGGGTGCGCAGCCATTCCGCGTGCACCAGGTCGCGACGCGCCACGAAGTTCGCCGGGCAGGCATTGGCCCAAAGCGCGAGCTGGTCGATATGCCGTTGCAGGGCCGCGTCCTGGTCGGCATCGCGGCTGCGCAGCGCGATCAGCGCCAGCGCGCCGTAATAGGCCAGGTCGCCGCTCTCGGCGAACGAGCGGCCGAACCACACGCAGGCCTCGGCGCGGCGCCGCGCTTCGAGCGCGTCCCCCGCGTCGCCGAACATCACGCCGAGCTGTAGGCGATAGACCCAGTAGGCCACGTCCACCAGGGTGACCGGCGCGCCCTCCACCGGCACCGGCGGCGGCGGCTCGCGCCGCTCGGCCGGGTCGTCCTGCAGGCGTGCCAGCAGGTTCGATTGCGCGAGCAACTGGTTGATCACCAGCAGGAAGTTCGAGTCGCGCGCCAGCACCAGCCCGCGCCGCACCGTCTCGCGGATGTCGTCGAGATACTCGCCGCCGAAGATCATGCCGGTCGCTTCGTTCGGACTGCAGTAGTTCGCGAAGGTGTGGTCGCCCGATTCGAGCGCGACCGTGTAGGCGCGCCGCGCGTAGTCGCGCGCCGAGCGCGCCGGCAGCGTCCAGGGCACCACGAAGCAGCCGAACACCATGTAGACGCGCGCCTGGTAGCGCTTCAGGCCCAGCTCGTCGACCAGGTACAGCGCCAGCCGGCCGAAGTCGAGCGTGTAGGAATAGTCGCCGTAGCGCGCGCCGAACACCAGGTTCATGCAGGTATAGGCGTTCGCCGAGGCATCGGACTGGCCGTAGGCGATCGACAGCGTCGCGGTGCGCATCACCATCAGGTCGACCAGGTTCTGGTCGGTGTACATCGCCGGCGGGATCAGGTCGGCGAGGATGTCCATCAGCGCGCGGCGCAGCGGGTCGGCGGCCACCGGCAGCGCGCGCAGGCCGTCCATGCCGTGCTCGTCGAGCCAGCCGCGCAGCCGCGCGTATTCGCGATCGACCTCGGCCACCTCGGGCTGCATCGGGATCTCGATGCCGGCGCGGCGCAGGAAGGCCAGGCCGGTGCCCATCGCCAGGTCGTAGCGGCCCAGGGTGGTGTAGAGCGCCGCGCGCAGGCGCGCCAGGTCGGCGCCGAAGATGCCGTCGCCGGCCACCGCCTCGAGCGCCGCGAGCCGTGCCTCGGCGGCCTCCAGCGCGCCCGTCATGAATTCGGCCTCGCCGCACAGCACGCGCGCGTCCAGGCCCATCTGCTCGCCGTCGTCCTCGCCGATGAAGTCGAGCGCGGCGCGGAAATACACCAGCGCCGAGTGATGCGCGGTGGCGGCCTTGGCGCGCCGCCCCGCGTCGAGATTGAGCGCGGCGAAGGCGGCCCGCTCGCGCCGCGCGTCGACCGCCTCGCGCGCCAGGTTGACCTGGGCCGCCATCGCGAACACGTCGGCCTGCGCGCCCGGGTGCCCGAGCAGCCGGCGCGCCACCAGCAGGTGCAGCGCGGCGCGCTCGCCTTCGGGAATCGAGGCATAGGCCGATTCGCGCATGCTGTCGTGACCGAACGCGTAGTCGTCGCCGTCGCTGAGGATGGTGCCGGCCTCCAGCGCCGGCTGCAGGTCGCGCACCACCTCGAACGGCGTCAGCCCCGCGGCGATCGACAGCCGCTCGATCGAGGCGCGATCCCCCAGGCAGGCCAGCAGCCGCGACAGCCTCTGCGCGGCCGGCGGCAATTGCTCGAGCTTGTGCACCAGCAGCTCGAACATGTCGTCGATGCCGCGATGGCGGGCGATGTGATCGAGGTTCCAGCGCCAGGTGGCGGCGTCGTGGTCGTAGTCGAGCAGGCCGTCGTCGGCCAGCACGCGCAGCAGGTGGCGTGCGAAGAAGGGGTTGCGCCCGGACTTGCGGTCGATCTCGGCCACCAGCGGTTCGAGCGCGGCCGCGTCGCCGCTCAGCGCGCTGGCCACCAGGTCGTGCAGCGCCGCCGCGTCGAGCGGGCCGAGCGCGATCGGCAGCGAGGCAATCCGTGGCGAGCGCAACAAGGCCTGCAGCGCATGCGCATCGTCGATCTCGTTACCGCGGAAGGCGCCGATGACTGTGATCGCAGTATCGGCATGCTGCAGCAGCACGCGTTCGAGCACTTGCAGGCTGCCGACGTCGGTCCATTGCAGGTCGTCGAGCAGCAGCACCAGCGGCCGGTCCGGCGCGGCGAAGCAGGCCAGCAGCCGCGCCATGCCCTGCAGCACGCGCTCGCGTTCGAGCGCCGGCTGCGCATCGGGCGGCGCGACCGGCTCCGGCTGCGGGCCCAGCACGGTGGCCAGCGTGGGCAGGAAGTCGGACAGCGTGCGGCCGACCGGCGTGGTGGCCTCGCGCACGCGCTGGCGCCAACTGGCGAAGGTCTCGTCGGGACAGGCCAGCACGTACTGCAGCAGCGGCTCCAGCGCCTGGATCAGGATCGCGTAGGGCGTGCCGCGCCGCCCCTCCTCGCTCTTGCCGCGCGCCAGCAGCGGCGCGCCCTCGCGCTGGATCCGCGAGACCGCCTCGTGCAGCAGGGTGGACTTGCCGATGCCCGACTGGCCCGACACCCAGGCGACGCGCGCGCGGCCGCTCTCGGCCACGGTGCGATGCAGGGACAGCAGCGCGTGGATCTCCCGCTCGCGGCCGACCACCACCTCGCTGTGGCGCAGCGAGCGCATCGCCGCGCGCGTATCGAGCGCGAACGGATCGATGCGGCCGTCGCGCCGATAGAGTTCCTCGCAGCGGCACAGATCGTCGAGCAGGCCCGCCGCGTTCGCGTAGCGCTGCTCGGGCGCCTTCTCCAGCAGCTTCAGGACGATGCGCGACAGTTGCCGCGGAATGCCTGCCATCACCTCGGGCAGCGGCCGGGGCCGGCGCGTGGCGTGGGCGTGGATGCGCGTGGCGGTGTCGCCGGCCTCGAACGGCGGCACGCCGCTCAGCAGTTCGTAGAGCACGCAGCCGAGCGAATAGAGATCGGCGCGCGCGTCGACGCGCACGTTCATCCGCGCGCCGAGCTCGGGCGCCATGTAGACGAAGCTCTCGTCGTCCCATTCGAGTTCGTCGTCGGCCCAGCGGCCGGCGCCGGGCGGGTTGCCCCGCTGCCCCTGGCCGGCCTGGTTGGCGCCGCCGCGCACCGCGAAGCCGAAGCCGGTCAGGTAGACGCGCCCCTCGCGATCGGCGAGAAAACGCTTGGGGCCGAGCGCGCGATGGATCAGGCCGGCGCCGTGCATCTCGCCGACCGCCGCCACCATGCCGCGTGCCAGCGCGAAGAACGCGAGCAGCGCCTCGCCGCCCATGCCGCCGCGCGGCAGGGGTTCGCCGCCGCGATCGGCCAGCACCAGCAGCACGCCGTCGCCATAGGGCATCAGCGCCTGCGGCACCGCGCTCCAGGTTTCGTCGAGCACGTCGCGCAAGGCGAATTCGCGCTGCAGCGCGGCCACCGCGGCCGGCGTCGCGCTGCCCCGGCCCGCCACCAGCAAGGGCGGCTCGCCGGGCGCCTGGGCGCGCTCCATGCGCGGCAGGCCGACGCTGAGCTCGATGAAGCTTCGTCTGAAAAGATCAATCATGGGACGAATCGGAACATGACGACTGACGTCGCGGCGATGTCAAGGGCGGTTATTGAAGTCCAGCAGTCCGAACGGATTATAGCGGCGGCCCGATATTATTTCCTCACTTTTATTAACAATTCGCGAGGCAATTAGATTGCACATACAACGAATAAGCTTATGCCTTATGGAAGCTCGCGCGCGATGGAATGATCAGGATATTGGCGAGTCGAGCGGCATTTGCCGCGAGTTCATCACGTCAACCGAAAACCCTTGCCAGCCTTTAGTTTTCATGGCATCGAAGTGAACCGGTTTCAAGCTTTTTTGATTCATATGCGCAATCGTCGTGCTGCATATGAAATATCTTCAGTTCTTTGAAACGCAAATCAGGCGCTGTCCCGCGCAGCACCGCGAGTGGCTTATCCCACAGTCTGGTCGAATATTGCCTCGATGAATTTTTATTGCATCTGCAGCAGATCGATGCTGGCGTGCGGCGCCCCCGCCGAGCGCGAGATGGATGTCGGACGTCGCATCGACGCCGCGGGACGAGCGCCGGCGCTCGCCTAGCGGCCCCGCAAGCGGCGACGCCAGGCGGCGGGCGTGGCGCCGGTGTTGGCGCGAAAGCGGCTGGTGAAATGGCTGGCGTCGGTATAACCGAGATGCGCCGCGATCCGCGCGACCGGCCAGCGGGTCTGCGCGAGCAGGCGCTGCGCCTCCTTCAGGCGCGCGTTCGAGACATGGCGCATCGGCGTGATGCCGAGCCGGCGGCGGAACTGGCGCACCAGTTGCGAGACGCTGAGATGAGCGACCTCGGCCAATTCGGCCAGCGAGAATTCCTGCGTGAGATGGGCGTCGATCCAGGCGGTGACCGCAGCCAGCCGCGCATCGACGCGATCGACGGCGGGTGCCCTGCCGCCCTGGTCGGCCAGCAGGGCCAGCAGCGCGAGGCTGCGCCCTTGCGCATGCAGGGCCGCGAACGGCGTGGCGCCGGCGGCTTCGCCGGCCGCGCAGGCCTCGAACATCGATGCCAGCTCGGCCGCGAGGCGCGCATGGCGCAGCGCCGTGAGCGGGCGCAGCGCGCCTTGCAAGTCGTCCAGCCAATCCTGGCGCGGATCGATCAGCACCAGGCCGTAGCTGACGATGCCCTCGCCGATCGTGCTGCCGCGCACCTCGGAGCCCGCCGGCCGGAACGAGACCAGCCCCGGTTCGCTGACGAAGCGCTCGCGCGCGGCGCCGGCCACTTGCCGCTCGCACTCGAAACCGCGGCTCATTTCGGCGTAGATCGCGTGCCGCTCGTGCGCGACGTGGAGCCTGGCCGGCGCGCCCGCCTCGATGCGGCGCCGGACCAGTTCGATGCTGGTGCCGCCCAGTCGCATGACCGACCTCGACACCAGGTTCGCATCGTATTCCCGCATGCGCGCTCCCTGAACGACCGCCGACGACGGCCGGCGGTTCGCGCGGATTCTAGCACCGGGGTTCATGCCCCGCCGCCGCGAAAAAAAACGCCGCGCGGAGCGATGCGCATTTCCTGCCAGCATTCGCGCATCGCCTGCCAGCCGCGCGCGGCGCACCCGCCTAGACTGCGCGCTTCCCGTTCGCGGCCCCGCCCTCTTCCATGCCCGAGATTTCGCTCGCCGATCGCCCCGCCCGGCTGACCGCCTGCCTTGCCCTGGTCGCCTTCCTGCCGATGCTGTCCTCGGACCTGTTCCTGCCCGCGCTGCCGGCCATCGCGAACGCCCTGGCGGTGCCGGTGGCCGCCACCCAGCGGCTGTTCGACAGTTACTTCGCCGGTCTCGCCCTGTCGCTGCTGGTCTGCGGGCCGCTGTCCGATCGTCATGGGCGCCGCCGGCCGCTGCTCGCCGCCCTGGCCCTGCACGCCGCGACCAGCCTCGCCATGGCCGGCGCGCACGATCTCGCCACGCTGTCGGCCTGCCGCTTCGCGCAGGGCCTGGCCTCCGGGATTCCGGTCGCGCTGTGGCGCAGCATCGCGTTCGACGCGCTGCCGCTCGAAGCGGCGACGCGCGCGATCTCGGTAGTGGTGCCGGTGATGGTGGTGTCGCCCGCGCTGGCGCCGATCGTCGGCGAGTGGATCGCGGCACTGGCGGGCTGGCGCGCGATCTTCGCGGCGCTGGCCGGCGTCGGCGCTCTCGCCTTCGTGCTGACCTGGGGCTTCGTGCCGGAAACGCATCGCCCCGCGCCCGCTGGCGGGGCGGCACGGCAATTGATGAGTTCGTGGCTCGCGCTGGCGCGTTCGCGGCGCTTCGTGTCGTTCTGCGCGCTGGCCTGCGCGGCCTATGCGGCCTACTTCCTGTACCTGTTCCAGGCGCCGCTGCTGCTGCTCGCGCTCGGCTACACGCCGCGCGCGATCAGTTACGCCTACCTGCCCGTCACCGCGGGCTTCGTGCTGGGAAGCGCCGTCGGCCGGCGGCTCGCGCCGCGCGCCGGCGATCGCGCCATCGTCACCGCCGGCACGGCGCTGTTCGCGGCCGGCGCCGTGCTGCTGGCGGGCTGGGGCGTCGCGGGCCGGCCGCTCGGCGCGGCCGGGCTGCTGCTGGCCGCCGCGCTGCTGGTGGCCGCCAACGGCACCCTGTTGACGATCGGCGTGGCACGCACCATGGCGCGGTTTCCAACGCTGCGCGGCACCAGTTCGGCCCTGCTCGGTTTCTCCCAGGCGGCCGTCACGGCCCTGATGGTCGGCCGCATGTCGCGGCTCAACGAAGTGCTGCCCCAGGCGCGCAGCCTGTCGATCATGATCGGCGCCTGCCTGCTGCTGGCCATGGCGGCGCTGTGGGTCTATCGCCGCGCGATCACTGATACGTCATCGTGAAGGTCAGCACCGCGTTCGCGCTGCCGGGCGTCACGCTGGCCGAGGTCTGGTAGTAGTTGGCCGTGAGCGGGATCGTGTAGGTGCCGCCCGTCGCGCTGCTGTAGCTCGTCAGCGTGTATTGGCTGTTGTACTTGAGCGCCTTGCCACTGCTGTCCTTCAGCTGCAGGCCGATGCCGCTGGCGGTCGAGTCGCTCGACAGGGCCAGCACGCCGTTGGTGCTGTCGAGCACCGCGTTGACGGGGATGAACTGGTACTGGATGGAATTCAGGCCGGCCGGGCAGGCATTGACGCCCACCTTGAAGGCCACCGCCGGCGTGGTGGAACCCACCCCGGTGAAGGCCGACTGCTTGTACGAGCCCATGTCGACGGTCACGTTCGGCGTGGTGCAGGCTGCCACGTTGATGACGGTCTGGGTCAGCGAGAAGGACTTGCGCCCGGTCTGCATGGTGTAGCCGCCGCCCTGCGTGACGGCCGCGGCGGCCTCGAACAGCACGCCGCCGTTGACCGTGCCCGCCGTGATCGGCCCGGTCTTGACCAGCGCCATCTCGGCCTGGCCGCCGTTGGTCAGCGAGTTGCCCGTGCCGCTGCAGGCCTGGCCGACCCACGGGCTGGGGAAGAACGACGAGGGCACGCCGAGGTCGGCGTATCCTAGCCAGCCGCAGCCGTTCACGAAGACGCGCACGCCGATCGCGATACCGACGCCGGGCACGTTGGTGTTCCAGACCGTGTAGCTGCCGTTAGGACTGGTCACGTTCATCCCGGCCTTGGTCAGGGACAGCGGCTCAAAGCCGGTGCCCGTCGCGCCGCCGCCGTTCACCTGGCAGTTGAAGTAATTATTGGTCATCGAGGTGGACACCCAGGTTGTCAACACCGTGCCGACCGCCGCATCGCGCGGCACCGTGATCGAGGACGGCATCGACACCGTGAAGGTCTGCGCCGTGCTCGAGCAACTGGCGGTCGCCCAGGCCGCGTGCGAGGACAGCGCGAGGACCAGCAGGGCCGCGCAGCGCGCCGCGAGCCGCCACGCCGCCGAAGCGCCGTGGCGATGAAGATGGCTCAATCGTCGTATCCAATCCGACATGCTCGCGATACCTCCGTATTCGTCGAAACCCGCTGCGCGCAACCTACTGGTACGTCATGGTAAAGGTCAGCACCGCATTCGCGCTACCGGGCGTCACGCTGGCCGAGGTCTGGTAGTAGTTGGCCGTGAGCGGAATCGTGTAGGAACCGCCCGTCGAGCCGTTGTAGCTCGTCAGCGTGTACTGCGTGTTGTACTTCAGGGCCTTGCCGCTGTTGTCCTTCAATTGCAGGCCGAGGCCCGCGGCCGTCGAGTCGCTCGACAGCGCCAGCACGCCATTGGTGGTGTCGAGCACCGCGTTGACGGGAATGAACTGGTACTGGATCGAGTTCAGGCCGGCCGGACAGGCATTGACGCCCACGTTGAAGGCCACCGCCGGCGTGGTCGAACCCACCCCGGTGAAAGCCGACTGCTTGTACGAGCCCATCGTGACCGTCACGTTCGGCGTGGTGCAGGCCGCCACGTTGATGATGGTCTGGCTCAGCGAGAACGACTTGCGGCCCGAGGTGGCGATGGTATAGGGCCCGTTGATGTCCATGGCCGTGATCGAGGCGCCCTCGAACAGCACGCCGCCGGAAACGGTGCCGGCCGTGATGGTACCGGTCTTGACCAACGCCATTTGCGCTTGGCCGCCGTTGGTGACCGAGCCGTTCGAGTTACAGGCGCTGCCTTTCCATGGCGATGGCAGGAAACCCGAGGGCGTGCCCAGGTCGCCCCAAGCCTGCCAGCCGCAACCGTTCACGTACGAGCGCACGCCGATCGCGACACCCACTCCCGGCACGTTGGTGTTCCAGACCGTGTACGCCACGCCATTCGGTCCGGTCACGCTCAAGCCCGCCTTGGTCATGGACAGCGGCTCGAAAGCCATGCCCGATGAGGGACGCACGGTATTACCCACCGGCACCACCGTGCAGTTGTAGTAATTGGTAGTGGCCGCCGTGGATACCCACGAGGTGAGTATCGTGCCGTTCGCGGCATCGCGCGGCACCGTGATCGAAGCGGGCATCGAGATCGGGACAGTTTGTGCGCTCCCCGAGCAGGTAGCGCTCTGCGCGAGCGCCCCGCGCGAGCCCAGCCCGAGCATCAGCACCGCCATCGCGAACAACCAGAACAGCAGGCGGCCGATCATCGCCGGCTTCCCAACCCGCTTCCCGCTCTCTCCCAGGCCCATCGCCCACCCCTCGTTCACTTCGTGCATACCGCCTCCGCGTCGGTCCAGCGTTGCTTGCTCGCCTTGTCCGCGACCGGCAGCTTGTACGACAGCGAGCAGCCATCGGCGGCCGTCTCGCCCCACTTCACGCTCAGCGTGCCCGTATCGCTCTTCAGCCCGCGCAGCACGATGCGGCCTTCCTGCGCCACCGTGCCGACGTTCTGACCGCTCGCGTCGTTCACTTCGGCGCCGAACGGCACCGGCTGGCCGTCGCTCATGCGCGCGCGCATGATCACCGAGCGCCCGCCGCCCTCGGTCTCGAACTTCAGGCGCACCACCGCGCCCGCGGTCGGCGCCGTGTGCTGGGCGCTGGTCTTCAGCTCGACGCTCATCGGCAGGCCCTTCGGGTCGATCTCGATCTCGTTGGTCGAGAACGGCGTGAGGCTCGACACGATCGCATGGCCGAACGGATCGATGCGCAAGCCGCTGCCGGTCGTCACGCGCGCCCCGGCGGCATCCTTGGCCTCGACGATCGCCACCGTCTCGCCCATGGTCGGCGTGAAGGCCACGCCGCCGCTGTAGGCCACCACGCCGCCCGAGATGCCGGCGCCGTACTGCGTGAAGCCGGTGCCCTTCGAGGCGTTGCCCGTGACGGTCGCGTACGGCGACATGTAGGAGACGTTGCCGCCCACGTTGGTGGTCGAATTCGCGCCGCCGCCGGTGGTGTGGCCCACGTTCACGCCGTAGCTGAGCGCGTTGTCCACGCCCAGCGAGCCCGTCAGCGACTGCTGGACCACGGTCGCGCCGCCGGTATCGCGCTGCAGGCTGGTGGACGAGTACACCACGTGCGAACCCAGGTTCAGCGGGATCGACAGGTTCAGCATGAAGCGGTTGTCCCAGCGGTTCTGGGTCACGTCGAACTGGCGCGAGGCCGACACGCCGTAGTTGATGCGCTTGAAGTTGTTGTTGTAGCCGGCCTGGTACTGCGTGTCGTTGCCGCCGCGGTTCCAGTAGTTGACCGTCGAGCCCGACAGGTAGAACGAGCCCCAGCCTTCCGGCAGGCTCTGGTTCAGCGTGACCTGGAACTGCCCGCGGCGGATGCCGCCCGAGAGCAGCCCGTTCACGCCGCCCGTCTGCGGATCGCGCAGCTGCATCGCGTCCTGCAGGCCCAGGTAGCCGCTGCTCGAGTAGCGATAGGCCGCCACCGTCACGTTGGTGTTGGTCGGGCTGATCAGCTTGCTGTAGGAGATCCGCACGCTCTGCCCGTGGCGCGAGGCCATGCCGGGCAGCTCGGTGTTGGCCTGCGTGATGTCGAGCGCGAAGGAGCCCAGCTCGGTGTTGAGCGCCGCGCCGATCACGCCGGCCAGGTAGCCGCGCGCCGCCGTCACGCCGCCGTAGCCGGTGATCAGGTTGGTGAAGCCGTGCTGGATCGTGGCCTGGAACAGCGCCGGCTTGCTCGACAGCAGCGGGTTGCGGTACACGCCGGCCGTCACGCTGAAGTGCGTGATGCCGGGGCGCAGCGAGTTCACGGCCGAGGCATACGGCACCTTGAAGGTGTGGATGCTTCCGTCGGCCTCGGTCACCACCACGTCGAGGTCGCCGCCGTAGCCGGTCGGATAGAGATCGTTGATCTCGAACGGGCCGGTCGCCACGTTGGTGCTGTAGATGATGTTGCCGTTCTGGCGCACCTGCACCAGCGCGTTGCTGTTGGCGATGCCGTGGATGGTCGGCGCGTAGCCGCGCTGCGACTCGGGATACATGCGCTCGTCGCTGGCGATCTGCACGCCGCGGAAGCCCACGCTGTCGAACATGGTGCCGTCGGTGAACGCGTCGCCGATCACGAACTGCGACTTCAGGCGCGCGATCGAGCGCTGCAGGCTGGTCTGCACGCTCTGGTAGTGCGTGCCGCCGTGCGAGTCGTAGGTGAGGTTGCCGTTGTGGCGGAAGCGCCAGGGGCCGAAGTTCAGACCCGCGGTCAGGCCCATGTAGGCCTGGGTCGAGGACGAACCCTGGTTGTCGGAGCGATAGACGTTGCCGTTGTACGACAGCAGCGCGGCGGGCACGCCCTCGTCCCAGTAGCGCGGGTCCACGTAGCCGCGCGCCTCGCGGCTCAGCGAGGCCTGCGGGATGCTGACGTCCAGGCGCTGCTCGCCGTTGTCGAAAGTCGCCACGCCGTCCGGCACCAGCATGCCGAGGGTCGCGCAGCTCGCGCCCTGATCGGTCAGCAGCTTGGTGGCCTCGGGCGACAGCTTCGAGATGTCCACGCCCACCTGTTGCAGCAGCTCGCGATCGAAGCAGGGCTGCACGTTGCCCGTGTCGCCGCCGATCTGGCGCAGCGTGATCTCGGCGCGGCCGATCCAGTTGGTATTGACGAACAGGTCCGCGCGATACGAACCCGGCGCCGCCACGTTGCCCTTGTCGAAACGGCTCACGTCCACCTTCACGCCGTCCGGATGCTGCAGGAACAGGTCGTTGAACTGGACTTCCGCCACCTGCATGCTGCTCGCGGTGGTCGCGGCCATCGCGCCCGTCGAGACGAACATCGACAGCGCGAGCACGCAGCACGGACGCGGGCGCCAGGGCATGGACAGCGGCAAGGAGGAGGTGCGTTGGTTCACGATGGCGGCCGAAACGTAGGCAAGGCTGCGCCCTGCCCTGGCGGGCATGGACGGTCTTGCATTGGGAAGGACGTGGCGCGCTACGCGCGACTCACTCGACGGGGGAGTCGGTCAGGCCTCATTTCGAGGAGGCCGCGCCTCCCAGGGGCGTGTCGCCATCGACCGAAGCGCCGTAGTCGTTCAGCGTGGTGTAGTGCACGCTGGCGCCGGCCGCCTCGAGCGCGTCGCCCGAGAGCGGGAACGCGTGCGTCTCGCCCGGGCCGATCATGCCGCTGTCGTCGGCGGTGGCCTTGCGGGCGCCCGACTGCAGCGTGATGCCGATCACCGACACGTAGTACGGCGTGGGATTGCGCGCTTCCAGGGCCGGCTTGCCGTCCACCTGGGTGAGGCGCCAGGCGAGCTGCGACGGCGCATCGGCCGACTTGCCCTTGAGATTGTCGGGGCGATAGAACAGCTTGATGCGCGAGCGGAACGCCAACTGGATGCGGTTCATGTCGGCCTCGGCGGCGCTCGGCTTGGGCGGCACTTCGAGCACGTCGAGCCAGAACACCGATTCGCGATCCTTCGGCAGCGGCTCGCCGGTGTAGACGATGCGCAGCGTCTGCGACTTGCTCGGATCGATCCGCGAGATCGGCGGCGTGATCACGAAGGGCACCTTGGTGGTGGTCGGCGCGGATTTCACGTCGCCTGCATCGACCCACGATTGCACCAGCGCGGGCGCTTGCCCCTCGTTGGACAGCTTGATCGTGACTTCCGGCTCGCTCGCGCCGTAGATCACGCGCGTGCCGCCGATCACCACCGAGGCTTCGGCGGGCGTCGTGAGCTGGCTGAACCACGCGACGCAGGCGGTGGCGATCGCGAATCTGAGTGCTTTGCGGAGCTTCATGGCATGGATCGATGCAGAAAACGTGCGAGTGGGGGGAAGCGAACGGCTGGTTCGCCCCGCCCCGCTGGTTACTTCGTATGACTATTCGTCAGCTTACTGGTAGGCGATGGTGTACATCACGCTCGAGTTCGCCGCGCCGGCCGTTGCCGCGCCGGTTGCATAGTATTGCGCGTAGAACTGCAGGGTGGCCGCGCCGCCCGTGCTCACGTTCACCGGCTTCGAGTTCTGCGAGGCATCGGCCTGGCCGAGCTTGACGGCCGACTGGTCGGCGGCGTTCAGCAGCTGGATCTCGACGTTGGTGGCGCCGCCCGTGGCGAGGATCAGGTTGCCGGTGGTGGTGTCGATCGTCGGGCCTGCCTCGAAGTAGGCGTGCACGGCCTTGACGGCGTTGGTGCCGGTGGTCGGCGTGCAGGCCGTCAGGGCGATGTTGAACGGCGTGGCACCGGCGGTGGCGCCGGCGGTGGCCAGCGAGCTGGCCGACACGGTCGGCAGCGTCACGGTGAAGTTCTTCGAGCCGCTGCCGTTGCCGTTGATCGTGCAGGTCTGGGCGGTCACGTTGCCGGAGAACGTGATCGTGCCGTCGGCGGCGAAGGCGACTTGCGAAGCCGTGGCGGCGCCCGCGATCAGCAGGGCGGAAATGAGCTTGGTTTGCATGGTGATTGGTCTCACAAACTATCTGGATGGATATGCGACGCCGCGACTATCTTCACATCAATATCGCCGCTCGACATCCAATGGCAACCCCGAAATAAACATCACGCGTCCGGATGTGTTTTGTTTCGGAACGGTCACCCTTGGACTGGGCGAATCCTAATAGAACCATGCGACTAATACTGTAAAGCATTGTCAAGCGCCGAATATCAGGCATGTAAATTAAACGTTTGCGGAACACCTCGCCGACTCGTTCCGGAACAGAAGATTTTCACCGCCTCCACAGCTCAGACGAAATCCGAAAAATCGCCGAAACACCTTGTTACACGGGCTTTCCAAGGCTTTCACGCAATCCGGAACGGCAGTCCGGAAGCCACCTGCCGCCCTGCCCGCCAAGCCTCACCCGCAACCCGCCGGAATCAATCATCAAATCTTCAAAGGAAAAACAACGGATTCCTCCCGAATCGAAACCAACGACGAACATTGTCAAATGTTTTTGACAATTCGAGACTGTGTCCAATCGTCAACAAGGACAAAAATAGACAGGCTCCACAATGCCGAATACGCAATCCCAAACAACCAGAAATAAACCTTGATTATCCGATTAGACCATTTTCAATAAGCACTTATCAGGCGTCCGCGGTTATCGAAATACAGCAACAGGATTTCGATAATCACCCGGCCATTCGATAATCGGACTCGCTTTGGATAACGGTATCCGCCTTGTGCGTCCTGACTGCAGTGCAGCATGCCCCGGCGCCGGAAAAGCGCGGCGCGCGGCGGGCCATCGCCTATAGTGAGTGGCGTCACTCGATCATCAGGAGGCGCGCATGAGTTACGAGGGAAGCTGTCATTGCGGACGCGTGGCGTTCCGCGTGCGGGGCGAACCGGCCGGCGCGATGGCCTGCAACTGCTCGATCTGCCGGCGCAAGGGCTCGCTGCTGTGGTTCGTGCCGCGGGAAGATTTCGAATTGCTGACACCCGAGCAGGATGCCAGCAGCTACCGCTTCAATACGCACGTGATCCGGCATCGCTTCTGCCCCGCCTGCGGGATCCATCCCTATGCGGACGGCGCGGCCCCGGATGGACGCCCGATGACCGCCGTCAACCTGCGCTGCATCGAGGAGATCGACCTCGAGGCGATCCCCGTCACGCATTACGACGGGCGCGCGCACTGAAACGCCAAAGCCGGCCGGGCCGCGCAAGGCGCGGCGCCGGCCGGCTTCTTCGGTACCGCCCCGTCAGGCCGGGCTCAGTGCGAGCTCCAGCCCTTGTAGCCGGCGACGTTGTCGCGCGTGATCAGCGAGGGCTCCAGCAGGATCATCGGATTGGCCGGCTTCTTGCCGTTCATCACGCCATAACCGACCGTCACGGCCTCCTTGGCCATCGCGTAGGGGTCCTGGCTCGCCGAGGCCTGGATCAGCGAATTCGACTTCAGCGCCGCCTCGATATCCGGCGCGCCGTCCACCGAGGTGATCACGATATTGCCGCGATTGAACTGCTTGGCCGCCAGGTCGGTGCCGATCGCCTGCGGGTCGTTGATCGCGAACACGCCGTCGAGCTTGGGAAAGCGCGTCAGGTAACCCTGCATCGCCGCCAGGCCGCCGTCGCGAGAGCCGTTGCCGTTCTGGTCCGAGGACAGCAGCTTGATGCCGGGATTCTTCGCCAGCACGCTCTTGCAGCCGGTCACGCGGTCGATCACGGCCGACACCTGCGGCCCGTTCTCGATGATCACGTTGCCCTTGCCGCCGATCTTCTTCACCAGGTAGTCGCAGGCCAGCTCGCCCGCCTTGACGTTGTTGGTCTGCACCGTGGCATCGGCGCCGGCCGCGGCCACGTCCACCGCCACCACCGCGATGCCGGCCGCCTGCGCCTTCTTCACGGCCGGCAGGATCGCCTTCGGATCGGCCGCGTTGAGCAGGATCAGGTCGACATGGGCGGCGATGAAGTTGTCGATCTGCGTGAACTGCTTGTTCAGGTCCCAGTCGGCCGAGATCGCCGTGACCTTCACGTTCGGGTTGATGGCCTTGGCCTGCGCCTCGGCGCCCTTCACCACCGTCACGAAATACGGGTTGCCGAGCGAGCCGACCGTGATGCCGATCGACTTCAGCGGCTTGTCCGCCGCCTGGGCGAGCTGTGCCGCGCCGGCGGCGAACAGCAGCGCGCAGGCCGCGCCGGCCCGCAACGAGCTCTTGAGCTTCAACATGAGGTTTGTCTCCGTGGGTCGATGAGGAAAACGGGCGCGCGGGACCCGACGTCGCGCCGCTGTCGAGGACGGGCCGGTTCCGCCCGGCCCGCGTGAACAAGGTGGCAGGTGCCTCGCTTCAGGTATGCGCCGAGCTCTGCCGGTAGCGGTCGAGCGCCACCGCGCCGATGATCACCAGGCCCTTGATGATGTACTGCCAGATGTCGGACACGCCGAGCAGCACCAGGCCGTTGGACAGCACCGCGATGATCAGCGCGCCGATCAGGGTGCCGACGATGGAACCCACCCCGCCCACGAAGCTGGTGCCGCCGAGGATCACCGCCGCGATCGCGTCGAGCTCGTAGGACTGGCCGAGCTGCAGGCCGTTGGCGGCATACAGGCGCGCCGCCGACATCAGCGCGCCGAGCCCGGCCAGCAGCCCCGAGGCGCCGTACACGAACAGCTCGATGCCACGCACGTTGATGCCCGACAGGCGCGCCGCCTCGCGATTGCCCCCCACCGAGTAGATGCGCATGCCCAGCACGGTGCGGCGCAGGATGAACCAGGCGGCGGCCACCACCACCAGCGCGATCACCACCAGCCAGGGCACGCCGAGGATCGCGCCGTTGCCGATGAAGGCGAACGGCAACTGCGGGTTGAAGATGGTCGAATCGTTGCCGAGCAGGCGCGCCACGCCGCGCACCGCGGTCAGCGCGCCGAGCGTGACGATGAAGGGCGGCAGGCGCAGGAAGGCGATCAGCGAGCCGTTGACGAGCCCGAACACGAGCCCCACCGCCAGCGCGATCGGCACGCCCAGCCAGCCCCAGCCGGCGATGTTCGAGCCCAGCAGCGAGGCCACCGCGGCGGCGGCCAGCACCGAGCCGACCGACAGGTCGATGCCGCCCGTCAGGATCACGAAGGTCATGCCGGCGGCCAGCACGATATTGATCGAGGCCTGCTGGGCCACGATCGAGATGTTCTGCCAGCTCGCGAAACCGTCGGTCAGCAAGCCGAAGCCCAGGCAGAGCAGCACCAGCACCGGCAGCATGCCGGCGGTGCGCATCAGCGACTGCATGCGGGCGCGGTAGCCCGCGTCGGCGCGCGTCTCGCGCCGGGCCGGGCCCGCGCCGGCGGCGCCGGGTTGGCTTTGATCGTTCATGTCGTCCTCCTGCTGATATCGAATAGGGATGCTCGTGAGGTGATGCGCAGGCGCTCGCGCCTCAGGCCGCCGCGTCGAGCGGCTCGCCGGAGCCGGTGGCCAGCGCGATCACCGCCTCCTGCGTGAGCGCGCTGCCGGTATGCCCGCCCAGCTCGCCGACGATCTCGCCCTCGCGCATCACCAGCACCCGGTCGGCCACGCCGATCAGCTCGGGCAGCTCGCTGGAGATCACGATCACGCCCACGCCCGCCTTGGCCAGCTCGTTGATGATCCGGTAGATCTCGGACTTCGCGCCGATATCGACGCCGCGGGTGGGCTCGTCGAGGATCAGGATGCGCGGCTGCGTCTCCAGCAGGCGCGACAGCAGCACCTTCTGCTGGTTGCCGCCCGACAGCGCGCCCACGTGGATGCGCGCGTTCGGCACGCGGATCGACAGCGAGGCGATCGCCTGCCTGGCGCGCTGCGCGCCGCGCGCGCGATCGAGCACGCCGCCGGCGCGCGCATCGCGCCCGCATACGGCGATATTGATGTTGCCCAGCACGCTCATGTCGAGGAACAGGCCCTGGCGCTTGCGGTCCTCGGTCAGGTAGACCAGGCCCGCCTCGATCGCCTCGCGCGGCGTGCGCATCGCCAGCGCCCTGCCCTCGATCTCGATCGAGCCGCGCGTGCGGGCTTCGGCGCCGAAGATCAGCCGCGCCAGCTCGGTGCGCCCCGCGCCCACCAGGCCCGCGATGCCGAGCACCTCGCCGGCGTGCAGCTCGAGGCTGCAGCCGCGCACGCGCGCGCCGTCGGCGATGTCGCGCACCGCCAGCAGCAGCCGGCCCGGATCGTAGGGCGCATGCGCCTTCTTGTAGAAGCCCGACATGTCGCGCCCGACCATCATCTGCACCAGCCGCTCGGCCGACAGCGCCTCGCGCTCGAGCGTGCCCACGTAGCTGCCGTCGCGCAGCACCGAGACGCGGTCGGACAGCTCGTAGATCTCGGCCATGCGATGGCTGATGTAGATGATCGCCAGCCCCTCCTCGCGCAACTGGCGGATCAGCGCGAACAGGCGGTCGGTCTCGCGCGAGGACAGCGGCGTGGTGGGCTCGTCCATCACCAGGATGCGGGCCCGCGCATGCACCGCGCGCGCGATCTCCACCAGCTGCTGGCTCGCGATCGACAGCGTGCCGACCAGGGTGCGCGGCCCGAAATCGGCGCCCAGGCGCTTGAGCACGTCCTCGCAGTCGCGCTCCATGGCGGCGCGGTCGATGGTCGGCAGCCCGAAGCGTCGGCGCCGCAGCTCGCGGCCGACGTGGATGTTCTCGGCCACGCTCAGGTTCGGCGCCAGGCTCAGCTCCTGGTAGATCACCGCCACGCCGAGCGCGCGCGCGGCCAGCGGCCCATCGATCTGCACCGGCCGGCCGTCGACCAGGATCTCGCCGCCCGGATCGGCCCGATAGGCGCCCGACAGGATCTTCATCAGCGTCGACTTGCCGGCGCCGTTCTCGCCCATCAGCGCATGCACCTCGCCGGCGCGCACGCTGACGCAAACGTTGTCGAGCGCGCGCACACCGGGGAAGGACTTGCAGATGCCGCGCATCTCCAGGATCGGCGGCGTCGGCACGGCATCGGTCATGACATACCTCGCTTGGAACAATGAGGAAAGGAAAACGAAGCGCCTCGGCGCGGCCCGGCGCGCCGGCTCATCCGCTGCACCCGCAGGAATCGCGTATCCGCAGCGCCGGCGCGAGCCGGTGCACCGAGTAGTCGCCGCCGGGCTCGGCGATGCGCCGCATCAGCAGGTCCACCGCGCGCGTGCCGATCTCCTCGAGCGGCTGGGCCAGCACGGTCAGCCGCGGGCTCACGTACTCGGCCCAGTCGAAATCGTCGAAGCCGACCAGGGCCATGCGGCCCGGCACCGCCACGTCCGCCTCGCGCAGCGCATGCATCGCGCCGATCATCATCAGGTTGTTCGACACCGTGATCGCGCTGGGCGGCTCGGGCAGCGCCAGCAGCGCATGCACGGCGCGCCGCGCCGGCTCCTTGTCTGAATGGCCGCATCGCACCAGCTCGGCGTCGAAGGGCAGGCCCGCGCGATCGAGCGCGAGCCGGTAGCCGTCGAGCCGCTCGACCGAGGTCGGGATGTCGGGCGCGCCCGACACGAAGCCGATCCGGCGATGGCCGTGCCCGACCAGGTGCGCGACCAGGCTCGCGATCGACTCGAGGTTCTCCACGCCGATCTGGTCGAAGCGGCCGGTGGTGATGCGGTCCACCATCACCGAGGGAATCCGCGCGGTCTCCAGGTAGTCGAGCGCGCGCCGCTCGGGGCCGACGGTCGGCGCCAGGATGATGCCGTCCACGCGGCGCTGGTGCAGCGCCTGCACCACGCGCAGCTCCTGGCCCGGATCGTCGTGCGTGTCGGCCAGGAACATCATCAGGCCGCGCCGCGCGCATTCGGCCTCGATGGCGCGCACCGTTTCCGAGAAGTAGTGGTTGGTCAGCGCCGAGATCGCCACGCCGATGGTGCGCGAGGCCGCGCCGGCCAGCGCCTGGGCCAGCGTGTTCGGCACGTAGCCGGTCTTGCGGATCGCCTCGCGCACGGCCTCGACCGTCGCCGGGCTGACCTTGCGCGTTCCGTTCAGCACATGCGAAACCGTGGACATGGAGACATTCGCCTCGCGGGCGACATCTTCCATCGTGGCCATGCATCGTTCTCCGTGACGGCGGACGGCACCGTGCGCGGCCGTCTCCAGGCAGCGCCAGCCCGCTCCAACGCGAGCTAGTATAGAGAACGCAAGCGCTTGCGCAAGCGCTTTCGTCTAGGAAAAAACCCGCAGCCGCGGGTGGATTCCGGCGCTTGCCGAAGCGGCGACGAAAAGAGGAAGGCGCGGCGCGACGGCCGCCGGCGCTAGCCGCTGGTGGTGACGGCGGGCGATGCCGTGCCGCCGGCCGGCGCCTCGGGGCGCGGCTCCAGCCTCAGGCGCACGCGCAGCGGTTGCAGCATGTCCGGCGGCGGCGCCGGCAGCTTCACCGCGCCGAGCACCTCGCGCAGGGCCTCGTCGACCTGCACGGTGCCGAGCGTGTCGAATTCGACGCGTGTGACGGCGCCGTCCCTGCCGATCCAGGCGTACACCAGCACGTCGATCGGCGCGGGCTCGGCGGCGGCCGATTCCGGGCGGGCGGCCAGCGCCTGCTGCAGGTGCTCGGTCTCGCCGTCCTCCCTGCCCAGCGAAATCGCGAAACGCTGCCCCGCGTCCTGCGCGTAATGGATCCACGAAGCGGGCGCGGCGCCCTGCTGCAATTGCGCGCTCGCCGCCTCCGGCGCCAGGGCGGCGCACGCCAGCGACACGGCCGCCAGCAGCGCGCGCCAGGCCTTGCCAAACCGATTCATGCTGGGTTCTCCTGTTGATCCCGCGAACCGTCTCAACCGAGGTCGAGCGGCACGTAAAGGCGCGCCGCGCCGCGCTGCACCAGCAGGGCGAGCGCACCGCGCGCCGCGCCGATGCCGGCCGCCA
>NZ_VWWK01000119.1:0-22867 GCF_011753035.1 Burkholderia sp. Ax-1720
CGCGGCGGCGATGCGCGCGCGCCAGGCCGGGTCCGGATCGATCACCAGCGCCACCGGCCGCGCCGGCGGCAGCACGGCCGCGGCGTCGCCGGTCGGCAGGTCGACATGGAATTCGGCGCCGTGGCCCGGCGTCGAGACCAGCCCGACCGTGCCGTGCATGCGCTCGACCAGCACCTGGGTGATGTGCAGGCCGAGCCCGGTGCCGGTGCCCACCCGCCGGTCGCGTTCGTCGGCCTGCGAGAACTTCTCGAAGATGCGAGCGCGGAAGGCTTCCGGGATGCCGCCGCCGTGGTCGCGCACGGCGATTCGCGCGCGCGTGCCGTCGGTGGCGCCGCGGATCTCCACGGCGCTGCCGGCCGGCGAATTCTTGATCGCGTTCGACAGCAGGTTCGCCATCACCTGCAGGAAGCGGTCCGGGTCGACCCAGACCTCGCAGCCGAACGGCGCGCCCACCCGCGTGAGCGTGACGCCGACGCGGCGCGCGTAGTCGAGGTTGGCGGCGAGCGCCTCGTCCACCAGCGTGTCGAGCGCGCAGGCGCGGCGCTGCAGCGTCATGCGATCGGCCTCGAGCTTGGCCACGTCGAGCACGTCGTCGATCAGGCGGCCGAGCCGTTCGCCGTTACGGCGCGCGATGTCGACCAGCTTCTGCGCGGGCGCCGGCAGCTCGCCCGCCGCGCCGCCGGCGAGCAGGTCGACCGCGCCCTTCACCGAGGTCAGCGGCGTGCGCAGTTCGTGGCTGACGGTGCTGAGGAAATCGTCCTTGAGGCGGTCGAGCCGGCGTTGCTCGGTCAGGTCGCGGATCACCAGCGAGACGCGCGGCCGCGCGCTGGTGCGCCAGCGGCTGATGCGGATGTCGGCCGGGAAGGTGTCGCCCGCGGGGCCGCGCACCAGCGCCTGGCAGGCGGCGGGCGGCGTGTCGGCGCGCAGCCGCTCGGCCAGCTCGGCGGGCAGCAGCGCGTCGAGCGGCGCGCCCTGGTCGGGCAGCGCGTCCAGCCCGAGCAGGGCGTAGCCGGCCGCGTTTGCGTCGCAGATGCGCAGGCCGTCCTCGATGGTCAGCACGGCGTCGCCGACATGGTCGAACAGCTCGCGATTGTGCGCGGCGAGATTCGCCACGCGCGCCTGCAGTTCGAGCACGTGGCCGATGTTGCGGATCTTCGCGGCCAGCAGCGCGCCGTCGACGGGTTTCACCAGGTAGTCGTCGGCGCCTTCCTCGACCGCGCGCACGAAGTGTTCGGCGCCATGCAGCGAGGACATCACCACGATCGGCAGCCAGGCGCGCTCGCGCATCGCGCGCAGGCGGCGGGTGGCCTCGAAGCCGTCCATGTCGGGCATCAGCAGGTCGAGCAGGACCAGGTCGACGTCGGTGGTCTCGACGATGCTCAGCGCGGCCGCGCCGCTGTCGGCCTCGAGCACGTGATGGCCGGAGGCGCGCACCTGCGAGGCGGTTTCCGCGCGGCTCGCGCCGATATCGTCGACGACGAGCACGCGCAGCGGATTGTCGGGGGCGGGAAGCGTGATCGGATCGGTCATCGTGACGGCGGGCGCCGGCGCGCGGCGCACCGCGATGCTGTGGGAGCGGATCGATTATGCCACCGCGCGATGACGGGCGCGGCGCGGTCGACCGGGAGGCCTCGGAAATCGATCAGGAATTCTGACGATGATCGTTTCGATGAATGCTTGAGCGTTCGGAATCTTGATGATCAGTAATGCGAATGAACAGGCTTGGAGCGGAGCAGGAAATGAAACTCGGCGGAGCGCATCGGACGCGATTGCCGCGCTTCATGCCGAATTCGGAATGGTGCATATAAAGCAATGGGAATTCGGGTAAATACGATGTCAGCCAATTTGTAATGCAATGGAAATTGCCGCACTGCAGTGCAGTCCAAATTGGTGCATCGCACGATTATCGTGCATATCTATTTCTCAAAAACAGATTTGTAATCTGCTTTACAAATAGATTAACGAGATTCGCGGGAAGCCTTGTCGGAAGGGGCTCGCCAAGGAATTGGAATAAACCCTCCAAATTTAGTGTGGGGTCATCAAATAAAGTTTGACGAGCGTTTTTTTTCTGCGATATCTTCTGCACCCAAGTCATGTCGCAAACCGGCGGCGAATCGCTGGACGGTCGATCACCGCCAGCCTGAGCGCCGTGCAGAAGCACCGAACGATGCCGCGATGGCGTCGATTCCGGCGCGCGACGGGCGACACAACACAGAGGTTCTGGCTTTTTGATCATTCGGGCAGCAGGGACCGGCGCTATCGATTTGGAATCCAAACGATATTGCGCGGGATCCGCTCCCCGGTTACGAGACGTCGGTTGCACCCGATCCGGGTGCAACCGGTTACCGGGCGCATCCCGTCCGGGGGGATTGATTTGACAATGAAAATTGAAGAGGGCCTCGCCGCGTCGAACAGCGGGCTGGCGCAACTCGGCCGTCCCCGCCAGTACGATGCCTCGCGCAAGCAGCCGGTCCGGCGCTACGCGGGGATCGCCATCGTGCTGCTGCTGCACGTCGTGCTGATCTACGCGCTGCTCAACGGCCTTGCCACCAAGGTCGTGCAGGTCATCCAGCACCCGATCGAAACCCGCATCATCGAGCCGGTCAAGCCGCCGCCTCCGCCGCCGATGCCGGTCGTCAAGCTGCCGCCGCCGAAATTCGCTCCGCCGCCGCCGCCGTTCGTGCCGCCCCCCGAGGTGCCGGTGCAGGCGCCGGTGCAGACGCCGATCGTCCACCAGGCCGCACCCGTGGTGTCCGCGCCCGTCACGGCGCCGCCGCCGGTGGCCGCGCCCGCGCCCAAGCCCGTCAGCCATGAAGTCGGCGTGGTGTGCCCGAACTCGGACCAGATCCGCGGCTCGATCCGCTATCCGCAGGCCGCGCAGGAAAACAACATCACCGGCGACGTGCTGATCGAATTCACGGTCGACGCGGACGGCAAGATCACCAACGAGCGGGTCGCGCAGTCGGCCGATTCCGATCTCGATCGCGCCGCCTTCAACGCGGTCAAGCAGTTCAAGTGCGTCGGGCAGGGGCAGCCGGTGCGCGTGCAGGTTCCCTTCTCGTTCAACCTGAACTGAGTTCATCAATCTGAAGCGGTGCCGGCGGGGCCGGCACCGGGCGGCGAAGCACGTGACGTGTTCGTCAGTACAACGAATCGACAGGAGTTGGGTATGGCCAAGCGTTCGATCGCCGCGCTCGCGGCAAGCATGATGATTTCCGCCACCGGGCTGCTTGCCCCCCTCGCCTTGCTGGCGCCGCAGGCTGCCTATGCGCAGTCGAGCGATGCCGCGGCCAGCTCGGCGCCGGCGGCCGCCCAGACGGCACCCGCCACCGAGGCCGCGCCGGCCGACGCGGTGCCGCCGCCGGCACCGGCCGCCACCGAGGCGGTCAGCAACCCCTACGGGCTCGGCGCGCTCTGGAAGGGCGGCGATTTCGTGGCGCGCTTCGTGCTGGTGCTGCTGGTCATCATGTCGATGGGCAGCTGGTACATCATGATCACCAAGTTCCTCGAGCAGCTGCGCGCCAACCGCCGCGCCAAGCACGCCGACGAACAGCTGTGGACCGCGCCGACCCTGGCCGAGGGCGTCAAGCTGCTCGACGAGGCTTCGCCGTTCCGCTTCCTGACCGAAACCGCCATCGAGGCGGGCGAGCATCACCAGGAGGCGCTGCTCGAGGCGGTCGACCGCAACACCTGGATCGACGCCTCGGTCGAGCGCGGCATCACCAATGTCTCGAACCGCATGCAGGACGGCCTGGCCTTCCTGGCCACGGTCGGTTCGACCGCTCCGTTCGTCGGCCTGTTCGGCACGGTGTGGGGGATCTACCACGCGCTGACGGCGATCGGTATCGCGGGCCAGGCCTCGATCGACAAGGTCGCCGGCCCGGTGGGCGAGGCGCTGATCATGACCGCGATCGGCCTGGCGGTGGCGGTGCCGGCGGTGCTCGGCTACAACTTCCTGGTCCGTCGCAACAAGTCGGTGATGGAGCGCGTGCGCAACTTCGGCGCCCAGCTGCACACCGTGGTGCTGGCAGGCGGCGGCAAGCGCGCGGTGCGCGCGCCGGCCGCCTCGCTCGGCCGCTGAGCGGAGATTCGCCATGGCCATGAGTGTCGGGCAGGAGGAAGGCGACGACGAGGTGATCGCCAATATCAACACCACGCCGCTGGTGGACGTGATGCTGGTGCTGCTGATCATCTTCCTGATCACGATCCCGGTGGTCACGCACACGATCCCGCTGCAGCTGCCCAAGGAAACCGTGCAGCCGCTGCAGACCAAGCCCAAGAGCATCGAGATCGCCGTGAACCGCGAAGGGCAGTATTTCTGGGGCGAGAAGCTGGTCGACAGCCCGACCCTGCTCGCCAAGCTGAAGGATGTATCGCAGATGAACCCGCAGCCCGACGTGCACGTGCGCGGCGACCAGGACACCCGCTACGAATTCATCGGGCGCCTGATCACCGACTGCGAACGGGCGGGGATCGCGAAAGTGTCCTTCATTACCGAGCCGCCGGCTCGCGGCTAGGAGCAGACGATGGGAATGAACGTTTCGCGCGGTGGCGGCGAGCCGGAAGTGATGGTGGACATCAACACCACGCCGCTGATCGACGTGATGCTGGTGCTGCTGATCATGCTGATCATCACCATCCCGATCCAGATGCACTCGGTGAAGATGGACCTGCCGGTCGGCAATCCGCCGCCGCCGGCCACGCCGCCGGAAGTGGTGCAGATCGACATCGACTTCGACGGCACCACCACCTGGAACGGCACCCTGGTGCCGAACCGCGCCGCGCTCGAGCAGAAGCTCTCGCAGGCCGCGGCCGAGCCGGTGCAGCCGGAGATCCATCTGCGGCCGAACAAGCTGGTGCCGTATCGCGACGTGGCGGGCGTGCTGGCCGCCGCGCAGCGCGTGGGCGCCACCAAGATCGGCCTGATCGGCAACGAACAGTACATGCAGTAACGAACCGGGTACCTCGATGATCGACCAACGGATGAAGCGCGCCGCGCTCGCGGCCGCGCTGGGGGTTCTTTTTGCCTGCGCATCGGGCATCTCGCACGCGGCCGACTCGCTGCGCCCCGAGATCGCCAAGCCGCTCGCGGCCGCGCAGGACCTCTATCGCGCCCACAAGTATCGCGACGCGCTCGGCAAGATCGCGCAGGCGCAGGCCGTGCCGAACAAGACGCCCTACGAGGCCGTGACGGTCGACGAGATGCGCGGCGCGGCCGCCATCGCCGCCGGCGACACCGGCACCGCGCAGCAGGCCTACGAGGCGGTGCTGGCCTCGGGCCACGCGGGCGCGGCCGACGAGCAGCGCACCGCCGCCACGCTGGCGGGCCTCTATTTCCAGCAGAAGAACTATGCCGCGGCGATCCGCACCGCGCAGCGCTACCAGAAGGCAGGCGGCAACGATCCGGACATGCGCACCCTGTTGCTGCAGTCCTACTACCTCTCGAACGACTGCAAGCAGGTGGTGGCCACCCTCAAGCCGGCGGTGGACGCCGACACGCGCGCCGGGCGCGTCACCGACGAAGGCTCGCTGCAGATGCTGGCCACCTGCGCGCAGCACGCCAACGACAGCGCGACCTATCTCTCGGCGCTGGAATCGCTGGCCATCCACCACCCGAACCCGGCCTACCAGACTCAACTGTTCAACGCGATCCGCACGCGGCCGGGCTACCTGTCATCGCTGGACCTCGACATCTACCGGCTGCGCCGTGCCACCAACAGCCTGGCGAGCGTCGACGACTACATGGAGATGACCCAGCTCGCGATCGTGGTCGGCTCGACCGCCGAAGGCAAGCAGGTGATCGACCAGGGCTTCGCCTCCGGCGTGCTGGGCCACGACGCCCAGGCCGACCGCGAGAAGCGCCTGCAGGCGCTGGCCGTCAAGCGGCTGACCGCGCCGCCCGACCCCGACAATCCGGTCAACCCGGTCGACGCCGGCCTGAACCTGGTGTTCGCCGGCAAGGGCGCCGAGGGCATCGCGCAGATCCGCCAGGCGATCGCCAAGGGCGGCCTGGCGCATCCGGATCTCGCGCAGCTGCGGCTCGGCGAGGCGTATTACGTGGCGGGCGACAAGGCCCATGCGGTGCAGGCGTTCCGGGCCGTCAACGGGAACGACGGGACGGCCGAGCTGGCGCGGCTGTGGACCCTCGTCGTGGCGAAATGAACAGCGATCTAACATGGTTCCGATCCTCGATGAATCGATGTCCGCGTCGGCGGCGATCGGCGGCCGGATCCGCGCGCTGCGGCAGCGGCTGAAGCTGACGCTGGACGAGGTGGCGGTGATGGCGGGCATCTCCAAGCCGTTCCTCTCGCAGGTCGAGCGCGGCCGCGCGACGCCCTCGCTGCAATCGCTGGTCGGCATCGCCCGCGCGCTCGGCGTGAGCATGCAGTACTTCGTCGAGGCGCCCACCGAGGCCAAGTCGGTCCGGCGCGCCGAGACGCTGCAGTTCTTCAGCTTCACGGATTCGGCCAATTCGTTCGCGCGGCTGACCAACCAGATGGACAGCCGCCAGCTCGACGCGGTGCTGGTGAAGATGCCGGTGGACCATGCCCAGTCCGCCGTGGCGTCGAATACGGGCGAGCAGTTCCTGTACGTGATACGCGGCGAGATCGCGCTGACCCTCGACGGTCGCACCTTCACGCTGAAGCAGGGAGACACCGCGCACTACGAGGCCAACGTCACGCATGCATGGCGCAACGTGGCGGCCGAGGAGTCGTGGATGGTCTGGGTCGGGACGCCGAGATTGTTCTGACCCGAACTGGCGGCGAGCAGGCGGCCGGCAGGGGGAAGCGGTAGGCAGCACATACAACAGCGGGCCCGTGCCACGGCTCGCGAACAGGCAGGCGGCACCGCGGAGGGCGCGGGGTCGCGACGACCCGGTCGATCGAACCGGTCGCGAAGCAGGCAGCTGTCGCTCAGGCAGTATCGTTCGCAGGACTAACAAATTGTAAGGATGCCGTCACGGATGCATCCGCTGCGGGCGACGCGGTAACACGCACTACACAGCAGGGAACCGGCAATAAAACAGGGTTTGGCAATCGGTGCCGAAACGCGTGCCGCGTCGGCGGCGAACGGAATTCATGAGATTCCGCGCGCGACGGGTGGGGTCTATTTGTTCAGCGAGAGGGGCAAGATGAAACAGAGAGTGTTGGCGATGGCCGTCAGGCAGATCGTCTGGGCGGAAATCGCATTGGCGGCGACGCTGGCAGTGCCGGCGTTCGCGCAGAGCCAGCCGGCGGCGGGGCCGGTTGCAGTGGCGGATGCCCTGGCATCCGGTCCGGCCATCAAGGTGGCGCAGGCGGATACGCCGTCCAGCGTGGGGGCCGCCACGGCCGACGCGCCGGCGGGCGCCTCGGGTACCGCCGCCACGGCGGCCGCGCCCGCGGGCGGCAACAAGGTGCAGCAGATCAAGCGCTTCGAGGTGACGGGTTCGCTGATCCGCAGCTCGGACAAGGTCGGCTTCAACCAGGTGCAGACCATCACGCCGAAGGAAATCACCAGCAGCGGCGCGACCACGGTGGCGGACTTCCTGCGCAATACCACCGCCAACTCGGCGAACAGCTGGGGCGAAGGCCAGAGCAGCAGCTTCGCGGCCGGCGCGGCCGGCATCGCGCTGCGCGGCCTGCCCGAGAAGTACACGCTGGTGCTGGTCGACGGCCAGCGCGTCGCGCCGTTCGCGTTCTTCTCGAACGCCGACGACTCCTTCTTCGACCTCAACACCCTGCCGCTCAACGCGATCGAGCGGATCGAAATCGTCAAGACCGGCGCCGTGTCGCAATACGGCTCGGACGCGATCGGCGGCGTGGTCAACATCATCACCAAGCACGACTTCCGCGGCGTGCAGCTCGACGGCAGCCTGGGCTCGGCGATCAATTCCGGCAACGGCGACGGCACCACCAAGTTCGGCATCCTGGCCGGCTTCGGCGACCTGAACGCCGACCGCTTCAACATCACGGCGGCGGCCAGCTACTACAAGTCCAACGGCTTCACGCTGGCGGACCGCGATTCGACCCGCAACCAGGACTTCACCGGCTTCCCCGGCGGCCTGTCGGTGCTGGCGCCCTCGTACTGGAACCTGCCGGGCGGCAACGCGCAGGCGCTCGCCGGCTGCCCGCCGGGCAGCGTCGTGCGGCCGGCCGGCACCAACTCGCTGGCGGCCACCAACGGCCTGGGCGGCACGGTCTGCGCGGCCAACACCGCCGAGAGCATGTCGATCCTGCCGATGACGGAGCGCCTGAACGCGAAGCTGCATGGCGACTTCAAGGTGGACGACAAGACCACCGCGTTCGGCGACTTCATGATCAGCAGCATCTCGTCGACCTCGAACCAGGGCACCCACACCGTCGGCAACCCGCAAGGTCCGGCGCTGGTCTGGAACCCGGTCACGCAGCAGCTCTCGCCGTTCAACACCATCGTCCCGACCAGCAACCCGTTCAACACCACGGGCGCGCCGTCGCAACTGACCTACTCGTTCCCGGAAGCGGTCGCGGAGAAGACCACCTCGACGTTCTGGCGGGCATCGACCGGCATCAAGGGCTCGTTCGGCCTGCCGATCGGCGGTGACTGGGATTGGGCGACCTCGCTGAGCCATTCGCAGAGCACGGTGTCCAACTCGTTCTCGAACGAGCTGAACGTCAATGCGCTGAACAACATCTACCAGAACGGCGCGCTCAATTTCGCGAACCCGGGTTCGACGCCGAACGGGCTGAACGGCCTGTTCCAGGACGCCAGCACCTTCGGGATCTCGAAGCTCGACACGATCGACGCGACGCTGTCCACGCCGACGCTGTTCCACCTGCCCACCGGCGATGTCGGCCTGGGTCTCGGCGCGCAGTTCACGCACCAGAGCGAATTCCTCGCGCCGGGCTCGGAATTCGCCGACGGCCTGGTGACTTCGCCGAACCTGCAGACGGTGAACGGCCAGCGCAACGTCGCGGCGGTCTATTACCAGTTGAACGTGCCGATCCTGAAGAACCTGACCTTCAGCCAGTCGGGCCGTTACGACCACTACTCGGACGTCGGCGGCGCGTTCTCGCCGCGCTTCGCCCTCCGCTACCAGCCGGCGCAGCAGCTGACCTTGTACACGTCGTATAGCCGCGGCTTCCGTGCCCCGACCTTCGTCGAGGACAGCGCCTCGCGCACCATCGGCAGCCAGGTCGATTCGGCAAGCGGCCAGAACTACACGTCGATCACGGTGGGCAATCCGAACATCGCGCCGGAGCACACCCGCAACCTGAACATCGGCTTCCAGCTCTCGCCGAGCCGCTACACCGATTTCAGCCTCGACTGGTACAAGATCCGCGTCGACAACGTGATCGGCCAGGGTACGCCGACGCAGATCGTCAACGATCCGAACACCGGCGCGCTGCTCTACAAGATCACGCCGTACACCAACCTGGGCTACCTCGACACCAACGGCTTCGAGTCGACCTTCCGCCAGGCGCTGCCGCTCAAGAGCTTCGGCACGCTGACGCTGTCGGGCGACTGGGCCTACGTGAAGAGCTTCAAGATCGGCCAGCCGGGCGCGGCCCCGGTGGACGGCGCGGGCAACAACTTCACGCTGACCCAGCCGTTCGGCGGCAGCTTCCCGCGCTGGCGCGGCAACACCACGCTGGACTGGAGCTACCACCGCTGGGATGCGGCGCTCACCTGGCTGTTCACCGGCCCGTACGCGCAGAACCTGATTCCGGCCCCGGCGCCGGCGAAGGTCGGCTCGTACAGCCAGTTCAACCTGATGGTGACCTACACCGGCTTCAAGAACTGGACCATCTACGGCGGTATCGACAACATCTTCAACCGCACGCCGCCGTATGACCCGATCTTCGCGAACGGTACGCTGAGCCAGACCGGTTACGACCAGTCGATCTACACGTACATCGGCCGCTTCGCCCAGATCGGCGCGACCTACAAGTTCTGAGGTCCGGCCTGACGGCCCGGGCTGGCGGCGGGCCGCCGCCTTCCGGTTGATGCCGGAGGCGGCGGCCGCGCGGTGGCCGCCAGCCCGGTTTCCCCTCTCCACCGTTGTTCGCGCCGGCCCGCGTCCGGCGCCTTCCACCAGCAGGATGACGATGAACCTTGTCACGTGGCGTCGGCCGCGCGGCGCCGGCCGGCGTCTTGCCGGCCGTCTCGCGCAGGCCCTCGCGTTCGCATGCGCCGCGTCGGCCGCCTGTCTCGCGCTGCCGTCCGTCGCGCTCGCCGTGCCGGCCATCGCGCAATACGATTCGCCGAAATACCCGCCCGACTTCACGCACTTCGACTACGCGGACCCGAACGCGCCGACCGACGGCACGCTCAACTTCGACAACTACGACGAAGCGCAGAGCTACGACTCGCTCAATCCCTTCCTGGTGCGCGGCTCGCCCGCACCGGACATGAAGAACCTGATGTTCGACACGCTGATGCAGCGCAGCTGGGACGAGCTCGCCTCCGAGTACCCGCTGATCGCCGACGACGTGGAGATCGCGCCCGACGGCCTGTCGGCGAGCTTCCACATCAATCCGGCCGCGCGCTTCTCCAACGGCGACCCGATCACCGCCGCCGACGTCAAGTATTCCTACGACACGCTGGCGAGCCCCCAGGCCTCGCCGTTGTTCAACGCGCAGTTCGAGATCATCAAGCGCGCCGAGGTGGTGGACGCGCACACGGTGCGTTTCGACTTCAAGCGCGCCGAGCGCTCGGCGCCGCTGATCGCGGGCGACCTGCCGGTGTTCTCGCCGAAGTGGGGCATGCGCGCCGACGGCACGCGCCCGCCCTTCGACCAGATCGTCGACGTGCCGCCGATCGGCAGCGGCGCCTACCGGATCGTCGCGCGCAAGAACGACCGCTCGATCGTCTACGAGCGCGATCCGCACTACTGGGCCGCCAACCTGCCCTCGCGACGCGGCATGTACCGCTTCCGCCAGGTGACGTTCAAGCTCTACCTCGACCAGTACACCATGCTCGAGGCCTTCAAGGCCGGCGATATCGACGCGCGCATGGAATACAGCTCGACGCAGTGGGCGCGCCGCTACATCGGCAAGAACTTCGACAACGGGCTGCTCAAGAAGGGCGAGTTCCCGGACGGCCCGGCGCAGATGCAGGGCTTCCTGTTGAACCTGCGCAAGCCGATGTTCCAGGACGTGCGGGTGCGCCATGCGCTGGCGCTCGCCTTCGACTACGACTGGATGAACCGGATGATGTTCTACGGCCAGTACCGCCGTACCAACAGCTTCTGGGCCGCCAGCCCGTTCGCCGCGAGCGGCATGCCGAGCCAGAAGGAGCTGGCCCTGTTGGAGCCGTTCCGCAAGGACCTGCCGCCCGAGGTGTTCGGCCCGATGGTCCAGCAGCCGAACACGATCCCGCCGAACTCGCTGCGCGACAACCTCAAGGAGGCGCGCGCGCTGCTCGAGCAGGCCGGCTGGCACTACCGGGACGGCGCGCTGCGCGACGCCAACGGCAATCCGATGACGATCGAGATCATCGACGACCAGCCCGGCATGGACCGGCTGATCCTGCCGTATTCGCAGGCGCTCTCGCTGCTGGGCATCCACGCCTGGCTGCACGAGCTCGACAGCGCGGTGTACCAGAAGCGGCTCGACAACTTCGAGTACGACATGACGACCTACATCTACGCGCCGGTGACCATCCCGGGCGCCGAGCTGACCCGCCGCTTCGGCAGCGCGGCCGCCTCGCAGGTCGGCTCGGAGAACTACCCGGGCGTCAAGTCGAAGGCGGTCGACGCGCTGATCCGCGCGGCGCTGGCCGCCAATACGCTGGACGACCTGGAGACGGCCACCCACGCGCTCGATCGCGTGCTGATCAACCTCTACATCCTGGTGCCGCAGTACTACCTGCCGAACGCGCGTATCGGCTACAAGGTCACGCTGGGCCATCCCAAGACGGTTCCGCTGTCCTACCTGTACGAGGACTGGATCATCGACTACTGGTATCGCAAGGCACCGGCAGCCGGCAACACGACCCCCGCCGCGGCCGCGGCGGGCGGCAAGGAGTAAACCGATGCTCGCCTATATCCTGAGACGCCTGCTGCTGATGATCCCGACCATCATCGGCGTGGTGACGATCACCTTCGTGGTCACCCAGTTCGTGCCGGGCGGCCCGGTCGAGCAGGTGCTCACGCAACTGCGCCACGGCAGCACGCGCGGCGGCGAGGCCGGCGGCGGGGGTGGCGGCTATCACGGCAGCCAGGGCGTCGACCCGCAACAGATCGAGCAGATCAAGAAGCAGTTCGGCTTCGACAAGCCGCCGCTCACGCGCTATTTCCTGATGCTGCGCAGCTACGCCAGCTTCGATCTCGGCCAGTCCTACTTCGCGCATCGCAGCGTGTGGGCGGTGATCCGCTCCAAGCTGCCGGTGTCGATCACGCTCGGCCTCTGGACCGTGCTGCTCACCTACCTGATCTCGGTGCCGCTGGGCATCGCCAAGGCGGTGCGCAACGGCTCGCGCTTCGACGCCGTGACCTCGGTGATGGTGCTGGCTGGCTACGCGATCCCCGGCTTCGTGCTGGGCGTGCTGCTGCTGATGCTGTTCGGCGGCGGCACCTTCTGGCAACTGTTCCCGATGCGCGGCATCACCTCGGACAACTTCGACGAGCTGAGCGCGATCGGCAAGCTGCTCGATTATCTGTGGCACATCGTGCTGCCCGTCACGGCGGCCGTGATCGGCAACTTCGCGATCGTCACGATCCTGACCAAGAACACCTTCCTGGAGGAAATCGGCCGGCAATACGTGCTGACCGCCCGCGCCAAGGGCGCGCCCGAGCGCGACGTGCTGTGGAAGCACGTGCTGCGCAACGCCGCGATCCCGCTCGTCACGGGCCTGCCCGCCGCCTTCGTGGGCGCCTTCCTGAACGGCAACCTGCTGATCGAGACGCTGTTCTCGCTCGACGGCATGGGCCAGCTTTCCTACGACTCGGTGATCCGCCGCGATTACCCGGTCGTGCTCGGCTCGCTGTTCCTGTTCACGCTGATCGGCCTCGTCACCAAACTCATCGCTGATGTCTGCTATGTCCTCGTCGACCCCCGCATCCAATTCTCCCGCCTGGACCACTGATCCGACGGCCGGCCTGCAGGCGTCGCCGTCGCCGTGGCGGCGCACCTGGCTGCGCTTCCGGCGCCAGCCGCTCGGCTACTGGAGCTTCGTGATCTTCACGGCGCTGTTCGTGATCAGCCTGTTCGCCGACGTGCTCTCGAACGACCGGCCGCTGGTGGTGCGCTACGACGGGCACTACTACTTCCCGATCGTGAAGGAATACCCCGAGACGCTGTTCGGCGGCGATTTCCCCGCCAAGACCAACTATCTCGATCCGTACATCCAGAAGCGCCTCGAGGGCAACGGCAATTTCGTGATCTATCCGCCCAGCCGCTACCGCTACGACACGATCGACTACTTCGCGAAGAACCCGTATCCGGCCAAGCCCTCGTCGAGCAACTGGCTGGGCACCGACCAGTTCGGCCGCGACGTGCTCGCGCGCCTGCTGTACGGCTTCCGGCTCTCGGTGCTGATGGCCTTCGCGCTGACCATCTCGGGCGTGGTGGTCGGGGTCTTCACGGGCGCGGTGCAGGGCTTCTACGGCGGGCGCACCGACCTGATCGGCCAGCGCCTGATCGAGATCTGGAGCTCGATGCCCGACCTCTACCTGCTGATCATCTTCGCCTCGATCTTCAACCCCTCGCTGTGGCTGCTGTTCATCCTGCTCTCGATGTTCGGCTGGCTGGTGCTGTCCGACTACGTGCGCGCCGAGTTCCTGCGCAACCGCGCGCTCGACTACGTGAAGGCCGCGCGCACCATGGGCCTGACCAATGCGCAGATCATCTGGCGCCACGTGCTGCCCAACAGCCTGACGCCGGTGATCACCTTCCTGCCGTTCCGCATGAGCGCGGCGATCCTCTCGCTGACCAGCCTGGACTTCCTCGGCCTGGGCGTGCCGCCGCCCACGCCGAGCCTGGGCGAGCTGCTGCAGGAGGGCAAGAACAACCTCGATGCCTGGTGGATCTCGATCTCGGCCTTCGCGGCCCTGGTGGTCACCCTGCTGCTGCTGACCTTCATGGGCGACGCGCTGCGCAACGCGCTCGACACGCGTGCCCGCGGCTCGGCCTTCGGCGGGGGCAAGTGAGATGACGCCAATCCAGTCCAGGCAGTCCAATCCGTCCCAGGAAAGGCCGCTGCTGAGCATCGAGGATTTTTCCGCCAGCTTCGGCGGCCGCGCCGCGGTGCAGACGCTGTCGCTGTCGATCGCGCGCGGCGAACGCGTCGCGCTGGTCGGCGAATCGGGTTCGGGCAAGAGCGTGACCGCGCTGTCCATCCTGCGCCTGGTGCGCGACGCCGAGCTGTCTGGGCGCATGCTGTTCGACGGCGAGGACCTGCTGGCCAAGAGCGAGCAGCAGATGCGCGGGATCCGCGGCGCCGACATCGCGATGGTGTTCCAGGAGCCGATGACGGCGCTCAACCCGCTCTACACGGTCGGCAAGCAGATCGCCGAGAGCCTGCGGCTGCACGAGGGCCTGCGGCCCGGCGCGGCGCGCGAGCGCGGCATCGAACTGCTGCGCCGCACCGGGATTCCCGAGCCGGAGCGGCGCATCGACAGCTTCCCGCACCAGCTTTCGGGCGGCCAGCGCCAGCGCGCCATGATCGCCATGGCGCTGGCCTGCCGGCCGCGCCTGCTGCTGGCCGACGAGCCCACCACCGCGCTCGACGTGACGGTGCGCCAGCAGATCGTCGATTTGCTGATCGAGCTGCAGGAGCAGGAGGCGGCCACGCGCGGCATGGCGGTGCTGCTGATCACCCACGACCTGAACCTGGTGCGCCGCTTCGCGCAGCGCGTGGCGGTGATGGAGAAGGGCGTGCTGGTCGAGACCAACCAGACCGCCGCGCTGTTTGCCAACCCGCAACACCCCTACACGCAGCGGCTGCTCGACAGCGAGCCGGTGCGCGAGGTCGAGCCGGTGCCGGCCGACGCGCGGCCGATCCTCGAGGTGCGCGACGTGGCGGTCGACTACCGCACCGCCGCCAAGGGGCTGCGCTCGCTGTTCGGCAAGACGCGCTTTCGCGCCGTGCACGAGGTGGCGCTGACGCTGCGCCGCGGCGAGACGATCGGCATCGTCGGCGAATCGGGCTCCGGCAAGTCGACCCTGGCGGCCACCGTGCTCGGCTTGCAGCAGCCGGCGGCCGGCGCCATCGAGATCGACGGGCTGCCGCTCGCCCAGGTGCGCGGCTCGCGCGGCAAGCGCGAACTCTACGGCCGCATGCAAGTGGTGTTCCAGGACCCGTTCGGCTCGCTGTCGCCGCGCATGACGGTCGAGCAGATCGTCGGCGAGGGGCTGGCCCTGCACCGGCCGGACATGACGGCGAGCGCAAGGCGTGGCAGAATTGCCGCGCTGCTCGACGAGGTCGGCCTGCCGGCCGAGGCGATGCTACGGTATCCGCATGAATTCTCCGGCGGGCAGCGGCAGCGGATCGCGATCGCCCGTGCCCTGGCGGTCGAACCCGAGTTGCTGGTGCTCGACGAGCCGACCAGCGCGCTCGATGTATCGATCCAGAAGCAGGTACTGAAGCTGTTGACGAATCTGCAGAAGAAGTACCGGTTGAGCTATCTGTTCATCACCCACGACCTGGCCGTGATGCGCGCGATGGCGCACCGGGTGATCGTGATGAAGGCGGGACGCGTGGTGGAATCGGGCGATGCGCTCGACGTGCTGAACGCGCCCTCGCACGCTTATACACAAGCGCTGCTCGCGTCGTCGATGCTCTCGACGGCCGCGGCGGCCGAAGAGAGAGCCAATGATTGACGAACGCTGGGCCGAGGCCGCCCGCGGCCTGCGCGGCGATGCCGATTTCTGGTCGCTGCGCATCGTCGACGAGCGGACCGACGAGCACGAGGTCCGCAACGACGTCGCCCAACCGCTCAAGCGCACGCTGGATCGCGGCGCGATGCTGACCGCCTGGTGCGGCGCCGGGGCCGGCTACGCGGCTACCCCGGACCTGTCGCCTGCGGGCCTGCAGGCCGCGCTCGACGCTGCGATCGCACGCGCGAAGGCCGCGGCGCGCTGGTCCCTGATCGACCATCGCGACGTGGCGCGGCCGGCCCGCGGCGGCAGCTTCGTCTCGCCCGGCGTGGGCGCGGCGCTGCCCACGCGCGCCGACTGGCTGGCACGGCTCGCCCACGAATGCGCGGCCGCCGCGATCGACCCCCGCATCGTCGAGCGCACCGCCAGCGTGATGCTGATCGAGACCGACCAGCTCTACCTGACCAGCGACGGCATCCGCATCGACCAGCGCTTCGCCTTCGTCACCCCCGAACTGACCGCGGTCGCGCATGCTGACGGCGAGACCGAGACGCGTTCGCTCGGCGGTGGACGCGGGATGCTCTCGCAGGGCGGCCTGGCGGTGTTCGAGGCCAGCGGCTTCGCCGGCGCCGGCGCGCGCGTGGCCGACGAGGCGCTGCAGCTGCTGGCCGCGCCGAACTGCCCGTCCGGGCCGCGCGACCTGCTGCTGATGCCCGACCAGATGATGCTGCAGATCCACGAATCGATCGGCCATCCGCTCGAGCTCGACCGGATCCTCGGCGACGAGCGCAACTTCGCGGGCTGGAGCTTCGTCAAGCCCGAGATGTTCGGCAGCTACCAATACGGCTCGGCCCTGCTCAACGTCAGCTTCGACCCGGAACTGCCCGGCGAGGCCGCCTCCTATGCCTACGACGACGACGGCACGCCCGCCGCCAAGGCCTACCTGATCCGCCAGGGCATCCTCGAGCGCCCGCTGGGCGGCGCGCTCTCGGCGCAGCGCGCCGGGCTGCCCGGCGTCGCGAACAGCCGCGCCTCGAACTGGAACCGCGCGCCGATCGACCGGATGGCGAACCTCAACATCGAGCCCGGCGACGCCTCGCTCGAGCAACTGATCGCCGGCACCGAGCGCGGCATCCTGATGCGCACCAATACCTCCTGGTCGATCGACGATCACCGCAACAAATTCCAGTTCGGCTGCGAGTTCGGCCAGCTGATCGAGAACGGCCGGCTCACCCAGGTGGTGCGCAAGCCGAACTATCGGGGGATCTCGGCGAACTTCTGGCGCAGCCTGCGCGCCGTGGGCGATGCCAGCACCTTCCGCGTGCACGGCACGCCGTATTGCGGCAAGGGCGAGCCGGCCCAGGTGATCCGCGTCGGCCATGCCTCGCCGGCTTGCGTGTTCGCCGACGTCGACGTGTTCGGAGGCGCGTGATGACCGGATTCGCCACCGCTTCCACGTCCGCCATCATCGACTGGCGGACGCATTTCGACCGGCTCGCCGACGAGGCCGACGCGCTGCGCGCGCCCGGCGAGACCATCCTGCTGTGGTTCGCCGCCGAGCATTCCGATTTCGTGCGCTTCAACACGGGCCGCATCCGCCAGACTGGCCGCGTGCTGCAGGGCAAGCTGAGCCTGCGGCTGGTGCAGGGCGCCCGCCAGGCTTCGGTCGAGCAGACCGCCAGCGGCGACTGGGCGAGCGACCGCGCCGCGCTGGCCGACTCGCTGGCCGCGCTGCGTGAGGCCTTGCGCGATGCGCCCGACGATCCGCACCTGCTGTTCGATACCAGCAGCTGGACGCGCACCACGCGACGCAGCGGCCGCGTGCCCGACGCCGATGCGCTGGCCGCCCGCGTGGCCGAGGCCGCGCAAGGGCTCGACTTCGTCGGCGCCCATGCCGGCGGCACGATCGCGCGCGGTTTCGCCTCGTCGACGGGCAGCCGCGGCTGGCACGAGGTCGAGAACTTCAATTTCAGCTGGTCGCTGTATGACAAGAGCGGGCGCGCCATCAAGTCGGTCTATGCCGGCGACGACTGGCGCGACGAGGTGTTCGCCGCCAAGGTCGAGGAAGCGGCCGCGCGCCTGCCGGTGATCGCGCGTACGCCGAAGTCGCTGGCGCCGGGACGCTATCGCACCTGGTTCGAGCCCTCGGCCGTCAGCGAGATGGTCGAGCTGGCCGCTGGCTGGGCAGGCTTCTCGGCCCGCGCGCAACGCAGCGCGCGCGGCGCGCTGCAGCGGCTCTACGAGGGCGAGGTCGCGCTCGATCCGCGCATCTCGATCACCGAGGATTTCTCGCTCGGCCTGGCGCCGGCCTTCAGCGCCGACGGCTACCTGCGCGAGAGCGTGCCGCTGGTGGCGGCCGGGCGCGGCGTCGGCCAACTGGTCGACGCGCGTACCGCGCGCGAATACGGGCTGGTGCCGAACGGCGCCTCGTCCGCCGAGGTGCCCGAGTCGCTGTCGATCGCCGGCGGCGACCTGGCCGATGCCGAGGTGCTCGCCGCGCTCGGCACCGGCTTGTATGTCGGCAACCTCTGGTATCTCAACTTCTCGGATCGCAGCCACTGCCGGATGACTGGCATGACGCGCTTCGCCACCTTCTGGGTGGAGGATGGCGAGATCGTCGCGCCGGTCGAGGCGATGCGCTTCGACGACAGCTTCTACAGCCTGTTCGGCGGCGAGCTGGAGCGCCTCGGCGCCCAGCCGCAGACGCTGCTCAACAACAGCACCTGGGGCGAACGCGCCACCGGTGGCCTCAGCGTGCCGGGCATGCTGGTGCGCAGCTTCGCGCTGACGCTGTGACGCTCGCCGCGATCGAGCCCGCCATGACGACCGTGCGCGCCCTGCAAGCCGAGGATGCCGAGGCGCTGCACGCGCTGCTGTCGCGGCCGGGCGTGGCCACCTGGCGCCTGGAGGCGCCGCATCGCACGCTGGAATGGCGGCGCGACTGGCTCGGCAAGCTGGTGGCGCAGCGGCACGGGTTCGGCGCCTGGGCCGACGGCGCGCTGGTCGGCTTCGGCGAACTGGCACCGCAGCGGCTGCGTCGCAATCACGTGGGCATTCTCGACCTGGCGCTGCACGACGCGCTGCCCGGCGACGCGGTCGGCCGCGCGCTGGTCGAGGCGATGCTGAACTTCGCCGATCGCTGGCTCGGCCTGCGCCGGCTCGAGATCGACCTGCATGCCGATCACGCCGCCGCGCTCGCGCTGTTTGGCCATTACGGCTTCGAGACCGAAGGCTTCCGGCGCGGCGCCGCCTTGCGCGAGGGCATGCTGGTCGACCTGCGGATGATGGCGCGGCTGGTGGATGCCTTGCCGGTGGCCGCGCCCTTCAATCCGGCGGGGCAGCCATGAGCGGATCGAATCCCGTCACGTCGGCCGCCGCGCCGGAATCGACCGTGCCGGCAAGCCCGGCCGACACCGTGATCCTGCGCCCCTACGAACCGGCCGACGCGGCCGCCGTCGCGACGATCCACCAGCAGCCGGTCTCGCTGCGCTACACGCTGGCCATGCCCTTCCGCCCGGCGGAGGTGGTCGGCAACTGGCACGCGCCGCTGGTGAGCGGCGCCGGCCAGGGTTTCGCGCTGTGCGCGGTGATCGACGGCCGCGTGGTCGGCCATCTCGCGCTGTTCGTGCATCCGCCGCCGCGCTCGCACGGCGCCAGCTTCGGCATCGCCGTGCACGACGCCTACGCGGGCCGCGGCATCGGCGCCCGGCTGATGCAGGCGATGCTCGACACCGCCGATCGCGAACTCGGCCTGCGCCGCATCGAGCTGAACGTGTTCGCCGACAACACGCGCGCGATCGCGCTCTACGAGCGTTTCGGCTTCGTCACCGAGGCGTTCTTCCGTGCCCATGCGATCCGCGACGGCGAGCTGGCCGACGGGCTGCTGATGGCGCGCCTGGTGGCGGCACCGGCGCTCGCGCCGCCGGGCGGCTGAGGGGAGGTCGATGCCGTCGTTCTTCATCGATCGTCCCGTGTTCGCCTGGATCGTCGCGCTGGCGATCGTGGTGGCCGGGCTGCTGGCGATCCCGCAGCTGCCGGTCGCGCAGTACCCGCGCCTGGCGCCGCCGCGCGTGGTGGTATCGGCCATCTATCCCGGCGCGGCGCCGGAAACCGTCGACGAGGACGTGGCCAGCATCATCGAGGAGAGCCTCGACGGCATCGACAATCTCCAGTTCTACGAAACCAACAGCGACAACCACGGCAACCTCGAGATCGACGTCACCTTCGCGCCGGGCACCAATCCCGACATCGCCGTGGTCGACGTGCAGAACCGCCTCAAGCAGGTCGAGCCGCGGCTGCCGCAGCAGGTGGTGCAGCAGGGCATCAGCGTGTTCAAGGCGGCCAACACCTTCCTGATGCTGGTCACGCTGGCCTCGAAGGACGGCCAGCAGGATTCCACCTCGCTGGGCGACTTCCTCACCCGCAACCTGCTGCGCGAGATCAAGCGCGTGCCCGGCGTCGGCTCGGCCCAGCTGTGGGACGCGGACGTGGCGCTGCGGATCTGGCTCGACCCCGACAAGCTGCGCGAGTTCGGGCTCGGCGCCGACGACGTGATCACCGCGGTGGGCGCGCAGAACGTGGCGGTGACGGCCGGCGCGATCGGCGATGCGCCCTTCGAGCCCGGCCAGCAGATGACCGCCTCGGTGATCGTGAAGGGGCAACTGGCCTCGCCGGCCGAGTTCGGCCGGATCGTGCTGAAGGCCAAGCCCGACGGCTCGGCGGTGCGCCTGGCCGATGTCGCGCGCATCGAGATCGGCCGCGACGACTATTCCTACTGGTCGCGCCTGAACGGCAAGCCGGCCGCGGCGGTCGGCGTGCAGCTCGGGCCGCGCGGCAATGCGCTGGACACCTCGAACGCGATCCGCGAGCGGATCGGCGAGCTGTCGCGGCGCCTGCCGGCCGGCGCGCAGATCCGCGTGCCCTTCGACGGCGCCCACTTCGTGCAGATCGCCATCGACGAGGTGGTGCTGACCCTCGTCGAGGCGGTGGTGCTGGTGTTCCTGGTGATGTGGGTGTTCCTGCGGGGGCTGCGCTACACGCTGGTGCCCACCGTGGTGATCCCGGTCACGCTGATGGGCGCCTTCGTGGCGATGTGGATCTTCGGCCTGTCGATCAACGTGTTCACCATGTTCGGCCTGGTGCTGGCGATCGGCATCCTGGTCGACGACGCGATCGTGGTGGTGGAGAGCGTGCACCGCATCATGGAGGACGAGGGGCTGTCGCCGCGCGAGGCCACGCGCCGCGCCATGAAGCGCATCAGCGGCGCGATCGTCGGCGTGACCGCGGTGCTGACCGCCGTGTTCGTGCCGATGGCCTTCTTCCCCGGCGGCGTGGGCGGCATCTACCGGCAGTTCTCGATCGCGATGATCGCCTCGATGGGCGTGTCCTCCTTCGTCGCGCTGTCGCTCACGCCGGCGCTGTGCGCGAGCCTGCTCAAGCCGATCGGGCCGGGGCAGGCGCAGCGGCAGGGCGCCGCCGCGGCGCGTGCGCGGCGCGTGCCGGCGCTCGCCACGCGCGCGGCCGATGCATTCGCGCGCCTGTTCGACCGGCTCGGCGAGCGCTATCGCCGGGTGGTGGCTTTCACCATCGACCGGCCGCGCCCGATGCTGCTGCTGTACGCGGCCCTGGTGGCGCTGTGCGCGCTGATGGCCTGGGCCATCCCGGGCGGCTTCCTGCCTTCCGAGGATCGCGGGCAACTGCAGGTGATGATCCAGCTGCCTGCCGGCGCCACCCAGTCGCGCACGCTGGCGGTGGTCGAGCGTGTCGAGGCGGTGCTGGCGCGCGAGCACGCGGTGGCCAACGTGACCAGCGTGATCGGCTGGAGCTTCACCGGCAGCGGCCAGAACATCGCGATGGGCTTTGTCGAGCTGGCCGACTGGGCGCATCGCGACGTGGACGCGATGGCGCTGCGCGACCGCCTCAACGGCGAGTTCTCGAAGATCATCGAGGCCGACATCGACGTCTCGCTGCCGCCCTCGGTGCCGGGCCTGGGCCACGGCGACGGCTTCACCTTCCGGCTGGAGGATCGCGGCGGCGTGGGGCTCGACGCGCTGAAGGCGGCGCGCAAGCAACTGGTGGAGGCGGCGCGCGCCGATCCGCGGCTCGCCTCGATCCGCACCGAGGACCAGCCCGACGGCCCGCGCGTCGAGCTCGACATCGACCGCGCCAAGGCCTATGCGCTGGGGGTGCCCTTCGAGCGGCTGTCCAGCCTGCTGGGCGGCACCTTCGGCTCGAACTACGTCAACGACTTCCCGGCCAATGGCCGGATGCGCCGGGTGATCGTCGAGGCCGACTCGAGCGCGCGGATGTCCGACGATGCGCTGATGTCGCTGATGGTGCCCAATACGACGGGCCAGATGGTGCCGCTCTCGGCGATCGCCTCGCGGCGCTGGAGCCTGGGCCCGGTCTCGCTGTCGCGCTTCAACGGCTATCCCTCGCTCGACGTGAGCGGGCGCTCGGCGCCGGGCGTGAGCTCGGGCGCGGCGATGGCCGAAATGGAGCGACTGGCCGCGGCGCTGCCGAGCGGGATCGGCTACGACTGGGTGGACGCGGCGCGCGAGGAGCGCATCGCCGCGCGGCAGACGCCGCTCTTGATCGGCCTGTCGGTGCTGGCCGTGTTCATGGTGCTGGCCGCGCTCTACGAGAGCTGGACCGTGCCGTTCGCGGTGCTGACCATCCTGCCGCTGGGCGCGGCCGGCGCGCTGGCCGCGGCGCTCGCGCGCGGGTTGCCCAACGATGTCTATTTCAAGGTCGGGCTGATCACCGTGATCGGGCTGGCCGCCAAGAACGCGATCCTGATCGTGCAGTTCGCGCGCGATGCCTACCGGCACGGCGCCAGCCTGCGCGAGGCGGTGCTCGACGCGGCGGCGCTGCGCTTCCGGCCGATCGTGATGACCTCGATGGCCTTCCTGCTCGGCGTGGTGCCGCTGGTGATCGCCACCGGCGCGGGCGCCGAGAGCCGCCGCTCGATCGGCACCGGCGCGTTCGGCGGGGTGCTGGCGGCGACGCTGTTCGGGCTGGTGTTCGCGCCGCTCGCGTACCGGCTGGTGGCCGTGCTCGGCAGCGAGCGGCGGCGCGCGGGCGGCGCG
>NZ_VWWK01000120.1:0-22736 GCF_011753035.1 Burkholderia sp. Ax-1720
CGTCGAGCCCGGCCAGCGCGGCGGCCAGTGCCTCGCAATCGGCCAGGTCGGCGACGATCGTGGGCGCCGCCTCGCGGTCGCGGCCCAGCTCGGCCAGCGCCGCGCGGAACGCGGCCTCGCGCAGGCGCCGCGAACTCACCTGCTCGAACGGCTGCACCACGAAACAGACCTCGGCGAAACCCTGCGCGAACAGGTGCGCGAGCCCCGCGCGCACCGCGGCGCTATTGTCCAGGCCGACCAGGTCGGCGTCGAAACCCTCCACGCGCCGATCGACCAGCACGGTCGGGATTCCGCAGCCGCGCAGCGGCATCAGCGCATCCTCGCGCGCGCCCAGCGCGTTGACGATCATGCCCTCGACGCGATAGGTGGTCAGCAGTTGCAGGTAGCGGCGCTCCATGTCGGCCTCGTTGGCGGCATGGCAGATCAGCGGCATGTAGCCGAGCGCGTGGCAGGCCGCCTCGACGCCCTGCAGCACCTCGACCGTATAAGGATTGGTGAGGTCGGCCGCGAGCAGCCCGAGCAGGCGGTTGCGGCCGCGCTTGAGGCCGCGCGCCATCTGGTTCGGCCGGTAGTTCAGGCGCTGGATCGCGGCCTCGATGCGGGTGCGCAGGTCCGCCGACAGCACGTTGGTCTCGCCGTTCAGGTAGCGCGACACGCTGGTCTTGCCGGTGCCGGCCTCGCGCGCGACATCGCTGATGGTGGCCGGGCGCGCGCCGGCCGGGGAACGGGTTTCGCTCATCGCGGCGCCTGCTGGCGAACGCCGCGCGAGGAGCGCGGACGGGATCGGCGGGGGGATCCGAGGGCGGATCGGGATACGCAGTTCAACTGATCGTTTCTCCATGTGGCGACGCCGGCAGCGCGGGCTGCTGCGCCGACGGCCTCGAGCCGCGGCTCCCGGGGGCGGGCTGCCGGCCGATGGACACCGGGCTGGCCCGGCATATCCAGCCAGTTCACGAACGCGGCTGGCCCTCGAGTCCCTGACGGGCTTGCCAGGATCGGCCGGGCCCGGGGACGCGAGACCTCAGTCAGCGCGGGATCATAACGCAGCCGGACGTCAGGCGATACGAGGGTCCGTTCGGTTCGCCCGCTGCGGTCGGCGCGCGGCTTGCGGCGAGCGCACCGGTGCACGGTAACCAGGCACCGCGCCGTCAGCCGGCGAGCCACGGATATCGCGGCTCGCCGCGTTTCGCCGGGTTTCTGGTGCACTGCGCAACCTATCGCGGCGCGGCGCGCCGATAGCGACTATCCGATACCGACCATGCGGCGGCGATGATTTCAGGCAGGCAGCAGGCTCGCGCGACGGCGCCCTTCCATGCCCTGCGCCTGCCTCGATTCCGGCGGTGGCACGCCGCCGGAACCCGGCACTCAACGCGCGAGCAGCTCGCGATTGACGAGATTGCCGCGCAGCGTGCCGTCGAGCGCGCCGATTAGGTTCTCGGCGGCGTTGCGCGCCATGGCGTGACGCGTCTCGTGCGTGGCCGAGCCGATATGCGGCAGCGCCACCACGTTCTTCATCGTCAGCAGCGGCGAATCGGCCGCCAGCGGTTCCTGCTCGAACACGTCGAGCCCCGCGCCGCGGATCGTGCCGGCGCGCAGCGCCTCGATCAGCGCCGCCTCGTCAACCACCGGCCCGCGCGCGGCATTGATCAGGATCGCGCCCGGCTTCATCCTCGCCAGCTCGGCCGCGCCGATCAGGTGGCGCGTCGCCTCGCTCAGCGGCACCTGCAGGCAGACGAAATCGGAGGTGGCGAGCAGCTCGTCGAGCGGCACGCGGCGCGCGCCGAACTGCGTCTCGGCCTCGGCGTTCGCGCTGCGATTGGTGTATTGCACGCGCATCCGGAAGCCGAGCGCGGCACGCCGCGCCACCGCCGCGCCGATCCGGCCCAGCCCGACGATGCCGAGCGTCTTGCCCTGCACGTCGGTGCCGTAGAGCGGCTCGCCGATGCTCTTCTTCCACTGCCCGGCCTTGACGAACTCGGCCAGCTCGACCACCCGCCGCGCGCTCGACAGGATCAGCGCGAACACCGTGTCGGCGGTCGACTCGGTCAGCACGTCGGGGGTATGCGCGAGCAGGATGCCGCGGCGCGTGAGGTCGGCCACGTCGAAGTTGTCGTAGCCGACCGAGATGGTCGACCAGGCGCGCAGCCGCGGCGCGCGATCGAGCATCGCGGCGGTCACCGGCACGCTCGCGCCGATCGCGCCGTCGGCATCGGCCAGCGCCTCGGCGAGCGCCTCGGCGCCCTCGGCCTGGATCACCTCGGCGTGCTCGCGCAGGTAGGCGAGCACGTCATCGGGCAGGGTCTTGTAGGCGACGATACGGTAGCTCATGCGATTCATTTTCCTGTGGTGGAGTGCGCGAGCGGCAAGGCCCCGTCGGGATGCGGCCTGACCACCAGCGTCAGCACGACCGAGGCGACCAGCGCCACGCTCATGAACGCATAGGACGCCGAGGGCGAGCCGGTCGCGCCGTTCAGATAACCGACGACATAGGAGCCGACGAAGGAGCCCAGCGCGCCCATGCTGTTGATCAGGGCCATCGCGCCGCCGGCGACGTTCTTCGGCAGCAGCTCGGGCACGATCGCGAAGAACGGCCCGTAGGGCGCGTACATGGCGGCGCCGGCGATCACCAGCATCGCGTAGGACAGCCAGAAGTGGGTCGAGCCGAGCGCGTAGGAGCCGGCAAAGGCGATCGCGCCGACCAGCAGGAACGGCCAGACGAAGGCCTTGCGCGTGTCGAGCTTGTCCGAGGCCCAGGACACGACCAGCATCGCGATGGTGGCGGCCAGGTAGGGCAGCGCCGACAGCCAGCCGGTCTCGACCATGCCGAACGAGGAGCCGTTCTTGACGATCGAGGGCAGCCACAGCACGAAGCCGTAGACGCCGATGCTCCAGCAGAAGTACTGGGCGCAGAGCAGCAGCACGGCCGGCTGGCGGAACGCCTCGCGATAGTTGCGCACCGGCTTGAGGGCGGCCTGCTCGCTGGCCAGCGCGCGCTCGATGTCGCGCTTCTCGTCGGCCGACAGCCACCTGGCCTCGGCCGGCTTGTCCTGCACCAGCACCCACCAGCAGATCGCCCAGATGACGGCCGGCACGCCCTCGGCGACGAACATGTGGCGCCAGCCGAATTCGTGCACCAGGTAGCCCGACACCACCGACATCCACAGCACCGTGACCGGGTTGCCGAGGATCAGGAAGGTGTTGGCGCGCGAGCGCTCGTGCTTGGTGAACCAGTTGCTGATGTAGATCAGCATGGCCGGCATGACGGCCGCCTCCACCACGCCCAGCGCGAAGCGGATCGCCATCAGCGAGGGGATGTTGCTGACCAGGCCGGTCAGCGCCGCGCAGCCGCCCCACAGCACCAGGCTCCAGAACACCAGGCGCTTGACGCTGCGCCGCTCGGCATAGATCGCGCCGGGGATCTGGAAGAAGAAGTAGCCGAGGAAGAACAGCGCGCCGATCAGCGAGGCCAGCCCCTTGCCGATGCCGAGATCCTGGTTGATGCCGGCCGCCGAGGCGAAGCCGAAGTTCGCGCGATCAAGGTACGCGAGGCTGTACGTGATGAACACGATCGGCATGATCTTCCACCAGCGGCGGATCGGAAGCGTTGCGGACATGGGGCTTGTCTCCTTCGGCGTGCGGCGCCGTATCGGGTTCGTCGCGGCGCATCCCGCGCCGCGCGGGCAATTATCGCGCGAGTGCCTCGGCGGCGGCGGCCGGTGCCGGCCGGGCGGCACGCGCGTCGGCCGCTTCGAGGCGGTCGAGCTGTTCGCGGCTCGGCAGGCCCTCGGAATCGCCGATCACCTGGATAGCCAGCGCGCCGATGCGGTTGCCGCGCGCCACCGCCTCGGCCACCGTGCGGCCTTCGAGCAGGCCGCTGATCACGCCGACCGCGAAGCCGTCGCCGGCGCCCACCGTGTCCACCACGCGCTCGACGCGCTCGCCGGCCACCGTCCCCTCGCGGCCATCGACCGTCAGGTAGTAGGCGCCGGCCTCGCCGAGCTTAATCACCACGCCGGCGCGCGCGCCGTTGGCGAGGTAGAAGCGCGCGATCTCGGCCGGTGTGTCGAGGCCGGTCAACTGGCGGCCCTCGGCCAGGCCCGGCAGCACCCAGTCGGCATGCGAGGCCAGTTCGTTGAGCGTGCGCGCCATCGCCTCGGCCGAAGGCCACAGCGTCGGGCGCAGGTTCGGATCGAAGGAAATCGTCTTGCCGGCCGCGCGCATCTCGCGGGCCAGGTGGAAGGCCAGCTCGCAGGACGTCGACGAAATCGCCGGCGCCACGCCCGTCAGGTGCAGGTGGCGCGCGCCCAGCGCGTAGTCGGCGACATAGTCGTCCAGCGAGAGGTGGCTGGCGGCCGAGCCCTTGCGGAAGTATTCGATGTCCGGGTCGCTGCCGTCGTCGCTGCGCGCCTTCAACTGGAAGCCGGTGCGATAACGCTCGTCGATCGTCACGCAGGACGCATCGATGCCCTCGTGGGCCAGCGTGTCGAGCACGTGGCGGCCGAACGAATCCTTGCCGACGCGGCTCAGGTAGCCGACCCGGAAGCCGAGCCGGGCCAGGCCGATCGCGACGTTCAGGTCGGCGCCGGCGATCCGCCTGGTGAACTGCTCGGCCTGCGCGAGCGGACCCGGCGCATTGGCGACGAACAGCGTCATGGCTTCGCCGTAGGTGAGGATTTCGACGGGGGACTGCGACATGATGAAAACTCCTTCGGAATGCGGGGTCAGGCGGTCTCGAGCCAGGCGACGCGACGGCGCGCGTCGGCGGCGAGATCGGCCGGGTCGAACGGGAACTCGATGCCGCGCGGCACCTCGCGCGGCAGCGTCGCGAGCACCGGCAGGCAGAGCGGGTCGGCCGCCTGCGGGGCCACCGCGAAACGGCGCGCGCCCTCGCCCGTCACGGCCTTGCAATGGATGTACTCGACATGCGGCGCGAGGGCCCGGGCGGCCGCCAGCGGCAGCTCGCCGGGCCACAGCCAGTTGCCGATGTCGAAGGTCATGCCGAGCGTGCCGGCCGCGCCTTCCTCGACCAGCGCGGCGAACAGCGCGGTGAATTGCGCCAGCGTGCCGCCCATCGCGAGCTGGCCGTTCTCGACCAGGATCCGCGCGCGGCTGCCCTGCGCGGCGGCGGCGATCTCGGCCGCGTGCGTGGTGCCGGCGAACCCGCCGAGCTGGAATTTCAGGAAATGCGCGCCCAGCGCCTCGGCCTCGCGCAGCGACAGCGCGAGCGCCTCGCGATCGAGCGCGCCGTCCTCGCGGTAGAGCGTGGCCGGCGTCGAGTAGACAGCCCACATTCCCGCTGCCGCAATCGCCATGCCCAGCGCCGCGAGCGCGGCCGGCGCGCAGTCCTCGTCGGCGGCGAACAGTTCGCGGCGCACCTCGAAGCCGGCGGCGCCCGCCTCGGCCGCCCGCCCGACATAGGCACGATGCCCGTCGCGGCGAATCGCCTCCGTCCCGTATGCGCTGGCGACGATCACGATATCTGCCATGTCTGCCCTTCTCTCCATGCTGGGCTCCGAATCTGTCGATTGGAACCGGTTCCATTCAATGGAGCGAATGGTGCGCTTCGTGTCTGTCGCAGGCCATAGAGGAAATCCCTGAGAGACGGGTCGCATCGGGAAAACAGTGCCCGATCAGGTCGTGGCCGCCGGGATCGGAGCGCGAATCGAAAATATGCCGGGGATGGTTTACAGAATCAGACGAGTCAGCTTCACGCCCCCAACTCGTCTTGATAAATTTTCACTCGTTCGCGTCCGGCCACATGACATGCGAACGGCAGCTTCGGCATTTTCAGCAGCTTCGGCATTTTCAACAGCTTCGCAGCCATATCCACCACCCGCGACACCCGCAACGACACATCCCCGACTCTCGCCCGATCCCACCCGTTTCTCCCCAGCCCATGAATTCCCCACTCGACCATTCGGGAGGTCAACTCACGACATAGATCCCTCGCACACGCTATCCATTGCCTTTTCACGCTTTCACGATCGACTTCCATGAACATGAAACATTTCCCGCTGCTCATGTCGGCCGCCGCGCTGACCCTCACCGCCATGCAGGCCGCCCATGCCTCGGACGGCACCATCAACTTCACCGGCTCGGTGGTCGCCTCGACCTGCAAGATCAACGGCGGCACCAACGACCTGACCGTGCCGCTGCCGACGGCCGCCGCCAGCCAGCTCGCCACGGTGGGCGCCACCGCCGGCCGGACCCCGTTCACGCTGTCGCTGTCGGGTTGCACGACCGACCGCAAGGAAGGCGGCAACAGCGTCCCGGCGCCGGTGCGCAAGGTGTCGGTGGCGTTCGAGCCGGGGCCGAACGTCAATCTCGCCACCGGCCGCCTGGTGCCGACCGGCGAGAACGCGGCCACCGGCGTCGAGATCGAGATCCTCAACGACAAGTACACGCCGATCAAGATCGGCGCGGAAAGCTCGACGCAGGGCGCCCAGGTCGTCGACATCGACGCCGCCGAAGGCGGCACCGGCACCGCGACGCTGCAATTCGCGGCCCAGTACGTGGCGACCGGCGACAAGGTGACGGGCGGCCCCGCCAACTCCTTCGTGACCTACTCGCTCGTCTATCCCTGAGCCTGCGCTGCGCCGGTTGACCGTGTCGCCGCCCTTCGGGTGATCGGCATGCGAATCATCGAGATCCGGCAACCGGCGCACTTAAATTTGCACTGCGAATCAAATCCATGTCGAGAACGAAATCGAGCCCGATCGCCCGTAGCTGGCTGGCACTCATCGCGCTGCTCTGCTGCGCCTGGGCCCAGGCCAGCGTGACCTTGTCCGGCACCCGCGTGGTATTCGACGCGAGCGAGCCGGAAGTGACGATCCAGCTCAGCAACCAGGGCAAGCAGCCGGCGCTGATCCAGGCCTGGCTCGACACCGGCGACGAGCGGGCCGAGCCGGAACGCATCGAGGTGCCCTTCATGGTCACGCCTACCCTGTTCCGCATCGAAGCGGGCAAGGGCCAGGCGCTGCGCATCATCCACACCGGCGAGCCCCTGCCGTCGAACCGCGAATCGCTGTTCTGGCTGAACGTGCTGGACGTGCCGCCCAAGGCCAGCGGCGGCGACGAGGTGAATCGCCTGCAGTTCGCGTTCCGCACCCGCATCAAGATGATGTACCGCCCCGCCGGCCTGCCCGGCAACCCGGACGACGCACCGGCCAGCCTGCGCTGGACGCTCGCCACCGACGCATCGCAACGCCCGGTGTTGCAGGCCCGCAATCCGAGCGCCTACGTCGTCAACCTCGCCGGCGTCGAGCTGCAATCCGGCGGCAAGACCTACCCAGCGGGTTTCGGTCACGTGCTGCCCGGCGAAACCGCGTCGTTCCCCTTGGTCGGCGCGGATTCGACGGCGCTGCCGGACGCGACGGTCCTGTACAGCAGCGTCGACGACTGGGGTTCGACGCATGGCCATCGCGCGGCGGTCGGCCGATGAATCCGCCGCAGGCAACCAGGCACCCGCGCGCCTGCCGCGCGCGGCGATCCGCGCGGCCTCACGTGTCCACCTCGGGAAACGCTACAAGATGATGCGGGTATTGCAGGCGGAAACCGTTCCCCGGCTGAAACCGACATGCGCGCTGCTGCTCTCGATCTTCTCCGCCTGGGAAGCCGACGCGCGGGCAGCGGAGACCGCCGACATGGCCGACGGCGCGACCTTGCAGGTCGCCCAGGCGCAGTTCGCCCGCGTCGAGTTCGAAGGCGGCTTCCTGAACCACGGCGGCGGCGCAATCGACGTGTCGCGCTATGCGCAGCGCAACGTGGTGCGGCCCGGCATGTATCGCCCTGACATCTACGTGAACGGCCAATGGGCCGGCCGCATCGAGGTGCCATTCCGCGCCGCGCCCGGCATGCTCGATGCGCAGCCCTGCTTCGACCAGGCCTTGCTGGAGCGGCTCGGCATCGACCTGGCCAGCCTGCGGCCGAGCCGGCTCGCCTCGCTGGCGCATGACGGCGCCTGCCTGCGCATCGGTCAGGCCGTCGACGAGGCCTCGTTCAGCTTCGACTTCAATGATCTCCGGCTCGACCTCGGCATCCCGCAGATCTCGATGCGGCGCCAGGCACGCGGCTACGTGAATCCCAGGCAATGGAGCGCGGGCGTGCCGGTCGCCATGCTCAGCTACAACCTCAACGTCTACCATTCGCGCGCGCGCGACGCGCGCGCCGCCACCCAGGGCTATCTCGGCATCGACGGCGGCTTCAACCTCCAGCGCTGGCACTTCCGGCACGGCGGTTCGTTCAACTGGGACGATCGCGGCCACCGCCGCTACCAGAACATCGCGACCTACGTGCAGCGCGATCTCTCGGCCTGGTCCTCGCAGCTCGTGATCGGCGACGCCTATACGCCCGGCGAACTGTTCGACACCAGCGCGTTCCGCGGCCTGCGCGTGGCCACCGACGACCGCATGCTGCCCGAATCGCAGCGCGGTTACGCGCCCGTGGTGCGCGGCGTGGCCAGCACCAACGCGAAGGTGACGATTTCCCAGAACGGCGTGAAGCTCTACGAGACCACCGTGGCGCCGGGCGGTTTCCAGATCGACGATCTCTACCCCACCGGCTACGGCGGCGACCTGAAGGTGCTCGTCACCGAAGCGGATGGCAGCGAGCATTCCTTTTCGGTGCCCTACGCCGCCGTGCCGATGTCCTTGCGCCCCGGCCAGCACCGCTACAGCTTCACGGCGGGCGCGCTGCGCCACCTGCCGAACGGCAGGCCGCTGTTCACCCAGGCGACCTGGCAGCAGGGCCTGACCAATACGCTGACCGGCTATGGCGGCGCCACCCTGGCGCAGGGCTACCTGTCGGTGATGGCCGGCGCGGTGCTCACCACCGGCTGGGGCGCCTTCGGCCTCGATCTCACGCACGCCAGCACGCGCATTCCGGGCGAGCGCGGCCATGCCGGGCAGAGCTTGCGCCTGAGCTACGCGAAAACGGTGGCGGCCACCGGCACCAATATCGCGATCGCCGCCTACCGCTATTCGACCAGCGGCTTCTTCGGCCTGAACGATGCGATGGCCGCGCGCGACCAGGCCAAGCTCGAGATTCGCACCACCGCGCTCTACCGCCAGCGCAACCGCGCCTCGCTGACCCTGAGCCAGCAGCTCGGCCGGCGCGGCGGCAGCCTCAACCTCACGGCCTCGACGGCAACCTACTGGAACCGCCGCGGCTCGGATCTCGATTTCACGATCGGCTACAGCAACAGCTTCCGCAACCTGGCCTACAACGTCTCGGCAAGCCGTCAGCGCGACGCCTGGGGCAAGGCCGGCACGCTGATCTACGCCGGGCTGTCGATTCCGCTCGGCCGCACGCAGCCGGCCACGCTGTCCACCAGCCTGAACCGCGACTCGCGGGGCTCCACCCAGGTGGCCACCAGCCTGAGCGGCGCGGCCGGCGTCGACGGCAACCTCTCCTACGGCCTCAACCTGGACCACGGCAGCGGGCGCGACGGCACGCGCACCAGCGGCGGCGCCAACCTCATGCATCGCGGCGCGCGGGGCGAACTGAGCGGCAGCATCGGCGCCAGCGCCGACTACCAGCAGCTCTCGCTCGGCGCGCGCGGCGCGGTCGTCGCGCATCGCGGCGGCATCTCGCTTTCGCAGCCGCTGTCGGAAACCTTCGCGATCGTCGAGGCGAAGCACGCCGAGGGCGCGCGCGTGACCAATGCCTCGGGCGTGCGCGTGGGCAGCAATGGTTACGCGGTGGTGCCGCACCTCACGCCATTCTCGATGAACGACGTCTCGCTCGATCCGAAGGGCCTGTCGACCGATGTCCAGTTGAAGGAGACCAGCCAGCGCGTCGCTCCGCTCGCGGGGGCCGTGCCGCTGCTGGTGTTCAAGACCGAATACGGCCGCTCGGCGGTGATCCGCGCGCGGCAGGCCGATGGCTCGCCGGTGCCGTTCGGCGCGATGGTCACCGATGCGACCGGCAAGGAGGTCGGGGTGATCGGGCAAGGCGGCAAACTGTTGGCCCGAGGGCTGGCCGAACGCGGCCAGTTGACGGCGCGATGGGAAAACGACGCGGACACCACGGCCTGCCGACTGTCGTATTCGCTGCCGATGCGCACGCGCGTCGCGGGATACCAGCCGCTGCAAAGCATCGAGGCGCCCTGCCTGGAAAGCGGCGCCCCCGATTTCGCACCGCGACGATCGAGGCGGGAATCGCCCGACATGTCGAGCAACAGCGTCAGTGGCGGCGGTAGCGCCGCCGAATCGCACCCCGCACAAGGAACGGTCCGATGAAAAAACAGCTTCTCCTTGCCTGCCTGCTGGCGGGTATGTCGAGCCCGGCGTGGGCGATACGCTGCACCTCGGATACCAACAGCGCGTTGAACTACTACATCGGTCACGTCAGCGGATTCACCCCTCCAGACTTCGATCCCGGCGCGGTCCCGATAGGCGGCGTCATCTATCGCTCCCAGGATCTCGGCCTGAACTTCATCAACAAGCGATATGCGTCGGCAAGCTTCCAGTGCACGGAGCCGCTCGCTTTCGTTTACAAGACGGGCATCGGTGTGCCGAACAACCGTATCTACCCGACGTCCATACCCAATATCGGCATGCGTCTTTCGACCTTCCCGGGTACCGGGGTCATCAACAGCACGCACAGCGCCTGGAACGAGAGTTTCCCGATCACGATCGAATTGATCAAGACCGGTGAAATCACCGCCGGCGGCTACCTGAGCGGCGCCTACGCGCAGTACCGGGCCAATACCGTCGATGGACAGCTCATGGTCGAGTTCCGTTTCGCGTCGCCGGTCAAGGTCCAGCCGAGCATACCGACCTGCCGGGTCGCCACGCCTCAAGTCGCGGTGCCGATGGGCACCATGACCACGGCGATGTTCACGGGTATCGGCAGCACCACCTTCGCACGCCGCTTCGAAATCGCGCTGGCTTGCTCGGGCGGCAACCCAGGCACCGCCACCCATGCCTGGGTGACGCTGACCGACGCCAGCCAGCCCGGAAACACATCCACCACGCTGTCGCTCACAAGGAATTCGAGCGCATCGGGCATCGGCATCCAGATCCGCCACGACGACACCGTGCTCGGCTTCGGACCCGATTCGGCCGCGGTCGGCAATACCAACCAGTGGTTCCTGGGCAGGATCGCCCAGGGCATGGCCGAGATCCGGGTGCCGCTCACCGCGCGCTACGTGCAGACCGGCGCAAGGGTCGGCGCGGGCAGCGCCAATGCACGCGCGACCTTCACGCTCAGTTACCAGTAGCACGCGTGCGAGACGACGATCGCGCACCGGGTTGGGCCGGACCAAGCCGGCACCGGCCCGCAGCGCCTACCTCGCTGCTTCCGGCGGGCGGCTGCGCGGCTGCAGCCAGGCCCCGGCGTGAAGCACCATCCCAGAACGCATGAAATCGATGAAACGACTGCTTTTCCTCGGCGGGGCGCTGGCCTGCCTCGCGAACCCCGCCTGGTCGGCCAACTGCAGCTCCAATACCAGTGATGGATCGGACTATTTCGTCGCCCACATGGTGGGTTTCGATCCACCGGAATTCGCGCCCGGCGCGATTCCGGTCGGCAGTGTCATCTACAGCGCCAAGGGCCGCGGCCTGAGCTTCATCAACAAGAAAAGCGGCGAGTCGCCAAGCTACCGATGCAAGACGCCGATCGCCGTCTACACGACGGGCGTCGGCATGCCGAACGACACGATCTATCCGACGTCGATCCCCAACATCGGAATGCGCATCATCAGCACCAAGGGCGTGCTGCCGAATCTATCCCCCTGGCCGAGCACCGGCGCGGGCTGGAACGAACACTATTCGATGACGGTCGAGCTGATCAAGACCGGCGAGATCACCGCCGGCGGCTACCTGAGCGGTGCCTACGCGCGATACCGCGCGGACAACGACAACGGCGAGATCCTGGTCGAGTACCGCTTCGCCTCGCCGGTCCGGGTCCAGCCGCGGGTGCCGACCTGCCGGGTCGCCACGCCCGAGGTGACGGTGCCGATGGGCACCATGAGCACCTCGATGTTCACGGGCATCGGCAGCCGCACCTTCGCGCGGCACTTCGAGATCGCGCTGAACTGCTCCGGGGGCGATCCCGGCACCTCGACCAACGCCTGGGTCACGCTGACCGACGCCAGCCAGCCCGGCAACACCTCGAACGCCCTGTCGCTGACCCGCGAGTCGACCGCCTCGGGCATCGGCATCGAGATCCACCGCGACGACACCGTGCTCGGCTTCGGGCCCGATTCGGCCGCGGTCGGCAATACCAACCAGTGGTACATGGGCAATATCGCCCAGGGACAGGCAGGCCTGCGGGTACCGCTCACCGCGCGCTACGTGCAGACCGGCACGAAGGTCGGCGCGGGCAGCGCCAATGCGCGCGCCACCTTCACGCTCAGCTATCAATGAAATCCAGCGCGCGCCGCCAGGCGCCCGGCTATCCCAGGCTCATCGCCAGGAAGCGCGCGGCCACGCGCGAAGGCGTGGCGGCATGCGGCACCAGGATCGAGAAGCGCCGCACCAGCGGTCGCGGCGCGATCGAGCGCTTCACCAGCGCCGCGTCGTCGCGCAACGACATGGCCGACACGAAACCCACCCCCATCCCGGCCCGCACCGCCTCCTTCACCGCTTCCACGCCGGCGATCTCGAGCGCCACGCGCACCGGCACGCCGGCCCGCGCGAAGGCGCGCTCGACCAGTTGGCGCACGCCCGAGCCAGCCTCGCGCAGCACCAGCGGCGAGCCGGCCAGCGCCTCCAGCGACACCGCCTCGCCGGGCGCGGCCGCCAGCGCATGGGTGGCCGGCACGATCGCGACGATCTCGTCCTCGCGCCAGGGGTGGACCGCGGTGCCCGAAGGCAGCGCGTCGCCGGGCGGCCCCTCGATCAGGGCCAGGTCGAGCGTGCCGAGCGCGGCCACCACGTCGGCGGTGTTGCCGGTCATGGTCTGGATCGCCACGCCGGGCGCGAGCGGCCGGAACTCGGCGATCAGGTAGGGCAGCAGGTAGCTGGCCGGCGTGGTGCTCGCGCCGATGCGCAGCGTGCCGCGCTCGACGCCGCGCACGGCATCGCGATAGGCACGCGCCTGCGCATAGGCGTCGCGCACCTGGGCGGCCAGCGGCGCCAGCGCCTCGCCGACCGGCGTGAGCCGCACGCCGCGCCCGTCGCGCAGGTAGAGCGGCTCGCCGAACTCGTCCTGCAGCTGGCGCAGTTGGCCCGACACGGCGGGCTGCGACAGGTGCAGCAGCTCGGCCGCGCGGCTGATGTTGCGCAGCTCGGCGACGGTGGCGAACGTTATCAGTTGATCCGGGGTCATGCCGAGAAAATATCAGATTTCCCGATAATCGATGTCACTAATCACAATTTTTCATATCGATATATCCAAATTAGGATTGGCACCATCGAATCACACGTGGAAACCACCCCATGTCCACCGCCAACCCCGCCCTGCCGCATGCCGCCGCGCCCTCGGTGCGCGGCCAGCTCAACGGCGTGCTGTTCGTCGCGCTGTTCGCCGCCGCGGTCACCAGCCTGTCCTCGCTGCCGGCCATCGCCCGGCTCGGCCTCTCGCCGCTGATCGTCGGAATCATCGCCGGCACCGTCTACGGCAACGCGCTGCGCGACGGCATGCCGGCCAGCTGGGCGGCCGGCGTCAACTTCTCGGCGCGCAAGCTGCTGCGCATCGCGGTGGCCTTCTTCGGGCTGCGCGTGAGCCTGCAGGAAATCGCCCAGGTGGGCCTGCCGGGGCTGGCGGTCTCGGCGCTGATGGTGGTCAGCACCCTGCTGATCGGCACCTGGGTCGGCATGCGCCTGTTCAAGCTCGATCGCGACACGGCCCTGCTGACCGCGGCCGGCAGCGCCATCTGCGGCGCGGCCGCGGTGCTGGCCTTCGAATCGACCCTGCAATCCAAGCCGCACCAGAGCGCGATGGCGGTCGGCAGCGTGGTGCTGTTCGGCACGCTCTCGATGTTCGCCTACCCGCTCGCCTATCACGCCGGCTGGATTCCGCTCGACGCGCAGGGCCTGGGCCTGTTCTTCGGCGGCACCATCCACGAGGTCGCCCAGGTGGTCGGTGCGGCCAGCGACGTGAGCCCGCAGGTCACGCATACCGCGACCATCGTCAAGATGACCCGCGTGATGCTGCTGGTGCCGGTGCTGCTCGCGCTCGGCGCCTGGCTGGCCCACTCGGCGCGCCAGTCGCGCGCGGCAGACGGCGCCGCGGCCGGCCACGGCAAGCGCCGGCTGGCGGTGCCCTGGTTCGCGCTCGGCTTCCTCGGCTTCGTGATCGTCAACTCGCTCGGCGTGCTGCCGGACGCCACCCTCCACACGCTGAACACGCTCGACACTTTCGCCCTGACCATGGCCATGACGGCGCTGGGCATCGAGACGCGGCTCGCCCAGATCCGCGCCGCCGGCCCGCGCGCCCTGGGCGCCGGCCTGGTGCTCTATGCGTGGCTGATCGCCGGCGGCTTCGGCATCACCTGGCTGGTCGAGCGCTGGCTTGGCTGAACGTCCCGCCTCCTCCCCTCGCCCGGCGAACCGCGCCGCGCCCGCCGGCCCCGTCCGGCCGGCGCGGCGCGGTGCTATGCTGGCGCTCGCCTTCCTACGCGCTCCCCTCGACCTCGTGCTGTCCTTCCTGCTCAAGCTGCGCACGCGCGCGCAAACGCTGTTCCGCCTGTCCGACGCGCACACCATGCTGATCTGGTCGGTGATCGCCGGGATCAGCGGCGCATTCGCCACGATCCTGTTCCGCGAAGGCATCGACACCATCCAGCGGCTGTTCTCCGGCGCCAGCGGCAGCTTCGTGGAGATGGCCAAGCGCCTGCCCTGGCACATGCGGATCTGGATGCCGGCCGCGGGCGGCTTCCTGGCCGGCTGCGTGCTGCTGGCCGCGCAGCGCGGCAGCGCGAAACAGGCGAGCGGCGCCGACTACATGGAAGCGGTGGCGCTCGGCGACGGCATCGTGCCGGTCAGGCAGAGCCTCTGGCGCAGCGCCTCCTCGCTGCTGACGATCGGCAGCGGCGGCTCGATCGGCCGCGAGGGCCCGATGGTGCAGCTCGCCGCGCTGGCCGCCTCGCTGGTCGGCCGCCTGGCGCGCTTCGATCCGCCCCGGCTGCGGCTGCTGGTGGCTTGCGGCGCCGCGGCCGGCATCACCTCGGCCTACAACGCGCCGATCGCCGGCGCCTTCTTCGTCGGCGAGATCGTGCTCGGCGCGATCTCGATGGAGAGCTTCGGGCCGATGCTGGTCGCCTCGGTGGTGGCCAACATCACGATGCGCGAGTTCGCCGGCTACAAGCCGCCTTACGAGATGCCGGTGTTCCCCGCCGTGACCGGTTTCGAGGTGCTGGCCTTCGTCGCGCTCGGGCTGTTGTGCGGCGCGGCCGCGCCGCAGTTCCTGCGCCTGCTGGCCGCCTCGAAATCGCGCTTTCGCCGCTTGCCGGTGCCCGTGCCGGTGCGGCTCGCGCTCGGCGGGCTGGCGGTCGGCATCATCTCGGTGTGGGTGCCCGACGTCTGGGGCAACGGCTACAGCGTGGTGAACTCGATCCTGCATTCGTCCTGGACCTGGCAGGCGCTGGTGATCGTGCTGCTCTGCAAGCTGCTGGCCACCGCGGCCACCTCGGGCTCGGGCGCGATCGGCGGGATCTTCACGCCGACCCTGTTCGTCGGCGCGGCCGGCGGCGCGCTGTTCGGCCTGGGCATGCAGGCGCTGCTGCCGGGCCACGTGTCGGCCGCCTACGCCTACGCGATCGTCGGCATGGGCGCCTTCCTGGCAGGTGCAACGCAGGCGCCGCTGATGGCGATCATCATGATCTTCGAGATGACGCTGAGCTACCAGGTGGTGCTGCCGCTGATGGTGTCCTGCGTGGTCGCCTATTTCGCGGCCCGCGCGCTGGGCCAGACCTCGATGTACGAGATCACGCTGCGCCGCCATCGCGAGGAGGAGGAGCGGCTGCGCCTGAAGGCAACCCAGATGCGCGCGCTGATCCAGCCCGCGCAGACCGTGGTGCGGCCCGAGGCCAGCGTCGCCGAGATGACGCGCGTGTTCCTCGAATATCCGGTGAAGTATCTCTACGTGAGCGACGAGGCGGGGCATTTCCGCGGCGCGGTCGCGCTCAAGGACATCACCTCCGACCTGCTCGAGGGCCGCGACACGCAGCACAAGAGCGCGGCCGACTACGCGCATACGCCGTTTCCGCTGCTCACGCCCGACATGTCGCTGGGCACGGCGCTGGGCCATTTCATGTGCTTCCAGGGGGAGCGGCTGCCGGTGGTGGAATCGACGCAGGCGCCGGTGCTGGCCGGCGTGGTCTACAAGACCTCGCTGCTCGACGCCTATCACCGGCTCAACGGCAATCGCTGAGCGCGGTGCGCGATGGCCGCGCGCGGCACGGTCGGGAAGAGGGTCGGGAAATCGAAGGAATGAGAACGGGCGGGCTCAGTCGGCGCCGCGCCCCAGCACCACGCGCGCGAAGAAACCGCCCAGGGTCGCCTCGGTCATGTCGAGCGAGACGTAGTTCGGATCGGCGATGTGGATCGCCTGCACGCCGTCGCACAAACCCATCAGGCCCACCGCGAGCTGCTCGGGCGGCAGCAGCAGCGGCGTGCCGGCCTGCTCGGCGAACATGGCGATGGTATGGGCCATGTCCTCCAGCTTCTCGCGCATGAAGGCGGTGTAGCGGGCGCGGAACTTGGCGTCGCGCGCGGCCTGCAGCTTGGCCTCGCACCACAGCATGAAGGCCGGGTTCAGGCGGATGAAGCGGCTGTAGAAGTTCAGCGCGCGCGACTCCATCTCCTCGCGCGTACCGCCCGCGTCGAAGATCTGCTGCAGCTCGGCGCGCATCGTCTCGTGATCGCGCCGCAGCAGTTCGAGCAGCAGTTCGGCCTTGCCACCGAAGTTCGAATAGAACGCGCCGCGCGTGTAGCCGGCCGCCGCCGCGATGTCCTCGACGCTCGCGGCGACATACCCCTTCTTCGTAAATATGGTGTTCGCGGAGTTGAGCAGGCGCTCGCGCGTCTGGTCCTTGCTCTGCTCGCGGGTCAAGCGCTTCGGTTTCATGGCGCGCAGTCTAGCACCAATCGGCGATCGATTCATCTTTGCATCCAGATACAACTGTGTATTAGAATCCATCGCTGTTTCAGAGATGGAAACGAAAGCTTTCGTCGCCGTTCCCCGGCTGAGCCAGCCAGGCTCCGTCGGCTCCGCCCGCCTTTCCTCATGAGGTTGCCGTGAATGCATCCGGACCCCGCGCAGTCGTCCTTCTGGGCGCCGCGCTGCTCGTCGCCGCGTGTCATCCCAAGGACAACGGGCCGCCGCCCGCCGCCCGCCCGGTGGTGGCCAGGCCGATCGCCGCCGACGGCGCGACGGCGGCCGCCACCCTGCCCGGCGATATCGAGCCCCGCTACGCCACGCCGCTGTCGTTCCGGATCGCCGGCAAGATCATCGAGCGCAGCGTGCGGCTCGGCGATACCGTGAAGAAGGGCCAGGTGCTGGCCCATCTCGATCCTTCGGATCCCGAAAAGAACGCGGCCAGTGCCCAGGCCCAGCTCGACGCGGCCAGCCACGCGCTGACCTATGCCCAGCAGCAGGTCGAGCGCGACCGCGCGCAGGCGCGCGAGAAGCTGATCGCGCCGGCCCAGCTCGAACAGACCGAGAACGCCTATGCCTCGGCGCGCGCGCAGCGCGACCAGGCGGCGCAACAACTGGCACTGGCGAAAAACCAGCTGCAATACACCAGCCTGGTGGCCGATCATGCCGGCTACATCACGGCCGAGCAGGCCGATACCGGCCAGAACGTCTCGGCCGGCCAGGCCGTCTACCAGCTCGCCTGGTCGGGCGACGTCGACGTGGTGACCGACGTGCCCGAGGCCACGCTCGCGCTGCTGCAGCCGGGCCACGAGGCGGGCGTCACGCTGCCGGCCCTGCCCGGGCGCAGCTTCCAGGCCCGCGTGCGCGAGATCGCACCGGCCGCCGATCCGCAAAGCCGCACCTATCGCGTGCGTCTCACGCTGGCCGAGCCGGATCCGGCCGTGCGGCTCGGCATGACCGCCAACGTCGCGCTGGCCGGCACGGCCGCCGATGGCGCGCGCTACACGCTGCCCTCCACCGCCCTGTTCCACCAAGGCCCGAATCCGGCGGTCTGGGTGATCCGCCGCGACGACACGCTGGAGCTGCGCCGCGTCGGCATCGCGCGCTACGGCGAGAACACCATCACCGTGTCGCAGGGCCTGCAGGCCGGCGAGCGGGTGGTCCAGCAAGGCGTGCATGCCGTCAGCGCCGGCGAGAAGGTGCGCGCCGTGGCGCCGCTGCACGCGGAGGACGGCGCGTCATGAGCGAGCGCGAGGAAAGCCGTTTCAACCTGTCGGCCTGGGCACTGCGCCATCAGGCGCTGGTCGTCTACCTGATCGTGCTGGCCACCGTGGCCGGCATCCTGGCCTACACGCGCCTGGCGCAATCGGAGGATCCGCCCTTCACCTTCCGCGTGATGGTGATCCGCACCTTCTGGCCCGGCGCGAGCGCGCGGCAGGTGCAGGAGCAGGTCACCGACCGGATCGGCCGCAAGCTGCAGGAAACCCCCGCCATCGACTTCCTGCGCAGCTATTCGCGCCCCGGCGAGTCGATGATCTTCTTCACCATGAAGGATTCGGCGCCGGTCAAGGACGTGCCGGAAACCTGGTACCAGATCCGCAAGAAGGTCGGCGACATCGGCTCGACCCTGCCGCAAGGCGTGCAGGGCCCCTTCTTCAACGACGAGTTCGGCGACGTCTACACCAACATCTGGACCCTCGACGGCGACGGCTACTCGGCCGCCCAGCTGCACGACTACGCGGACCAGTTGCGCACCGTGCTGCTGCGGGTGCCGGGCGTCGGCAAGGTCGACTACTTCGGCGACCCGGACCAGCGCATCTTCATCGAGGTCGACAACGCGCGGCTCACGCGCCTGGGCATCTCGCCGACCCAGCTCGGCCAGGCGATCAACGCGCAGAACGCGGTAGCCTCCTCGGGCGTGCTGACCACCTCGAACGATCGCGTCTACATCCGCCCGAGCGGCCAGTTCGACTCGGTCGAGCAGCTCGCCGACATGGTGGTGCGCATCAACGATCGCACCTTCCGGCTGGGCGACATCGCCACCGTCAAGCGCGGCTACGACGACCCGCCCGTCACGCAGATGCGCTCGAACGGCCGCGCCGTGCTCGGCATCGGCGTGACCATGCAGCCCGGCGGCGACGTGATCCGGCTCGGCAAGGCGCTGGAGGCCACCACCCGGCAGTTGCAGACGCAACTACCCGCCGGCCTCAAGCTCGCCGAGGTATCGAGCATGCCGCAGGCGGTCTCGCATTCGGTGGACGACTTCCTGGAGGCGGTGGCCGAGGCGGTCGGCATCGTGCTGGTGGTGAGCCTGGTGTCGCTCGGGCTGCGCACCGGCATGGTGGTGGTGATCTCGATCCCGATCGTGCTGGCCATCACCGCGCTGTTCATGAACATGTTCGGCATCGGCCTGCACAAGGTCTCGCTGGGCACCCTGGTGCTGGCGCTGGGCCTGCTGGTGGACGACGCGATCATCGCCGTCGAGATGATGGCGGTGAAGCTCGAGCAGGGCTTCAGCCGCACCCGCGCGGCGGCCTTCGCCTACACCAGCACGGCCTTCCCGATGCTGACCGGCACCCTGGTGACGGTCTCGGGCTTCCTGCCGATCGCGCTGGCGCAATCGAGCACCGGCGAATACACGCGCTCGATCTTCGAGGTCTCGGCGATCGCGCTGATCGCCTCCTGGTTCGCCGCGGTGGTGCTGATCCCGCTGCTCGGCTACCACCTGCTGCCCGAGCGCAAGCGCGACGGCCACGAGGGGCCGCTGAACGCGCATCACGACGATCACCACGAGGCGCACGACATCTACGACACGCGCTTCTACAAGCGGTTGCGCGGCTGGATCGGCTGGTGCATCGAGCGCCGCTTCGTGGTGCTGATCATCACCGTCGCGCTGTTCGTGGTGGCGCTGGGCGGCTTCTCGATGATCCCGCAGCAGTTCTTCCCGAGCTCGGACCGCCCCGAGCTGCTGATCGACGTGCGGCTGCCCGAGGGCGCCTCGTTCCCCGCCACGCTGGAGCAGACCAAGCGCCTGGAGAAGGTGCTGGAGAACCGGCCCGAGATCGACCACACGGTCAGCTTCGTCGGCACCGGCGCGCCGCGCTTCTACCTGCCGCTGGACCAGCAACTGGCGCAGCCGAACTTCGCGCAGTTCGTGGTCACGGCCAAGTCGGTGGAGGCGCGCGAGAAGCTCGCCAGCTGGCTGGCGCCGACCCTGCGCGAGCAGTTCCCGGCGATCCGCTGGCGCCTGTCGCGGCTCGAGAACGGCCCGCCGGTCGGCTATCCGGTGCAGTTCCGCGTCAGCGGCGACAGCATCGCGACGGTGCGCTCGATCGCCGAGAAGGTGGCGGCCCAGGTGCGCCAGGACTCGCGCTCGGTGAACGTGCAGTTCGACTGGGACGAGCCGGCCGAGCGCTCGGTGCGCTTCGAGCTCGACCAGAAGAAGGCGCGCGAGCTGAACGTCACCTCGCAGGACGTCTCGAACTTCCTCGCCATGACCCTGCAGGGCACCACCGTCACGCAGTATCGCGAGCGCGACAAGCTGATCGCGGTCGACCTGCGCGCACCGAAGGCCGATCGCGTCGATCCGTCCCGACTCGCCACACTGGCGATGCCCACCCCGAGCGGCCCGGTGCCGCTGGGCACGCTCGGCCGCTTCGAGGACACGCTCGAATACGGCGTGATCTGGGAGCGCGACCGCCAGCCGACCATCACGGTGCAGGCCGACGTGCGGGGCGGCGCGCAGGGCATCGACGTCACGCACGCGATCGACAAGCAGCTCGACGGCCTGCGCGCGCAACTGCCGGTGGGCTACCGGATCGAGATCGGCGGCTCGGTCGAGGAAAGCGGCAAGGCCCAGGCCTCGATCAACGCGCAGATGCCGCTGCTGGCGATCGCCGTGCTGACCCTGCTGATGATCCAGCTGCAGAGCTTCTCGCGCGTGCTGATGGTGGTGCTGACCGCGCCGCTCGGCCTGATCGGGGTGGCCGCCACCCTGCTGCTGTTCGGCCAGCCGTTCGGCTTCGTGGCGATGCTGGGGGTGATCGCGATGTTCGGCATCATCATGCGCAACTCGGTGATCCTGGTCGACCAGATCGAGCAGGACATCGCCGCGGGCCACGGCCGCTTCGACGCGATCGTCGGCGCCACGGTACGGCGCTTCCGGCCCATCACGCTGACCGCGGCGGCCGCCGTGCTGGCCTTGATCCCGCTGCTGCGCTCGAACTTCTTCGGGCCGATGGCGACCGCGCTGATGGGCGGCATCACCAGCGCCACGGTGCTGACGCTGTTCTACCTGCCGGCGCTCTATGCCACCTGGTTCCGCGTCAAGTCGGGCGAACGCGACGACGCGCAGCAAGCGCCGACCGAACCCACGTCCCACGGAGCCTGACGATGAAACGCCTGACCTATCGTTGCCAGCCCGCGCTGCATGCGGCGCGCCCGCTGGCGGTGGCCGCGGCGCTGTCGGCCTCGCTCGCGCTGAGCGGCTGCTCGCTGTTCGCGCCGAACGACGCGGCGCCCGCCATGCCGTCGCCGGCCCATTACGGCGCCGCGCCGCTGCCCGAATCCACCGTGGCCGCGCAGGGCGTGGCCCAGCACTTCGCGGTCGGCGCCCAGCCGGTGCCGGACTGGTGGAAGCAATACCGCTCGGACCGGCTCGACGCGCTGGTCGACGAGGGGCTGCGCGCCAGCCCCAACCTGGCCGCCGCCGAGCACTCGCTGCAGGCCGCGCGCGAGCAGTTGCGCGCGCAGATCGGCAGCTCGCTGCTGCCGACCGTCGACCTCGGCGGCCAGACGGCGCGCGAGCGCGGCCTGGGCGTGCCCTCGTTCGGCCCGCCGACCGCGCTCTACAACCTGTTCGTCGGCCAGCTCCAGGCCAACTACACGATCGACCTGTTCGGCGCCGCTCGCTTCGCCAACCGCGAGCTGCGCCAGCGCGTCGACGTCACGGCCTTCCAGCTCGAATCGACGCGGCGCGCGTTGGCCGCCAACATCGTCACGGCCGCCATCACCTCGGCCGCGCTCGGCGAACAACTGCGCACCACCGAGCGCCTGGTCGCGCTCGCCAGGGAGCAGGCCGCCGACACCGCGAGCCGCTACCGGCTCGGCTCGGCCTCGCGTTCGGACAGCTACGGCGCCGAGCAGAGCGCCGCCTCGCTCGAAGCCTCGCTGCCGGCCCTGCGCCAGCAGTGGCTGAGCGCGCGGCACGCGCTGGCGGTGCTGATCGGGCGCACGCCCGACCAGGCACCCGACGATCTCGCGCTGGCCGAGCTGCAGCTGCCCGAGAACGTGCCGGTGGTAGTGCCCTCGCGCCTGCTCGAGACGCGCCCCGACATCCGCGCCGCCGACGCGGCGCTGAAGGCCTCGGCGGCGGCCGTCGGCGCGGCGACCGCCCAGTTGTTCCCGCAGATCTCGCTGTCGGCCTCGCTCGGCCAGGCCGGCTTCAAGTGGCCGCTGGCGCTGTCGGGCGCGGGCGGCATCTGGAGCGTGGGTGCCTCGCTGACCCAGCCGCTGTTCCATGGCGGCGCCCTGCTGGCCCAGCGGCGCGCCGCGCAGGCCAGCTACGCGGCCGCGGTCGAGCAGTACAAGGCCACGGTCCTGTCGGCGTTCCAGAACGTGGCCGACTCGCTGGCCGCGCTCGACAACGATGCCCAGGCGCTCGATGCCTCCAGCCGCGCGGCCGAGGCATCGAG